>NZ_JBJYKD010000005.1:0-137736 GCF_049310025.1 Thermorhabdus hydrogeniformans
TCTTTCTACGGTAAGCAGTTCAAGGTCATTCAAAAAGAAAACCAGCCTTCCATTCCGGCCCATACAACTGTTAATGTGTTTATTAGTAGTATAACAGGTGTATGGGTGGAATACAATGGGAGAATTTATGAAACTGTGCCGTTTGTTAAGCCAAAAAAGTCTGCTGCCGGTAGCCCTAAAGAACCGAAATCGACTTACAGGCCGCCTGATTCTCACTACTACAAATATGGCCAGAGCCTCTTTAAACCTGTTACTTTCGAGGAAAGTGATCGCGAGATTCTTGAAATGCTTCAAGAAATTTTCCTTGGTAAATACAAAAAATTTGCCTGATTTTTACAAAGTCTGTTTTATCTTCATTTATCTGAATGCTGTCAAGGCACCGTGGAATAAATGGGAGGGGCCCGCTTTGAGGGAGGGTTCCCGTTTATGCCGCGAAAGGTCTTGACAGCATGTGAACAGTATCCTTTTGTCTTCAGGTGGCAGTTTAAAGTTGCCCCTCTGCCCTCCGGCGAGGATGAGGGTGTGGGGGCAAACCCCCTCATATTTTGATTCTTTTAAGGTGACATTTTCATGCGATAATTAACCGCGTTTTGGCCTATTTTTAGGTGACATTTTTAAAAGATATTGACATAAGTTTTAGACCATAATTGCAGTCATTTTATAGTAAATTTTTGGAAGCATAGATTTTTCTGCACATCTTTTTCATGTTTGTTTCTCTTTTATACAGAATTGCAGGCGTTCTTTTGCAATCTCTTTTTTAGTGAGCAGCCAGCAGGATTTCGCGCGCCGGAAGAGAATTGTATATTATACTACACTTCAGAGGAGGCAAATCGCATGAAATTCATAGATCTGAGGAGCGATACCGTTACCCTTCCCACTCCGGAGATGCGGGAGGCCATGTACCGCGCCGAAGTGGGCGACGATGTATATGGAGAAGACCCCACCGTCAATCGCCTGGAGCAAATGGCCGCCGAAATCACGGGAAAGGAAGCCGCCATGTTCGTCACCAGCGGCACCCAGGGGAATCAGGTCTGCGTCATGACACATACCCGGCCCGGCGATGAAATCATCCTCGAGGAAAAGTGTCACATAATAACCTACGAGGTGGGGGGTATAGGCTATCTTGCCGGTGTCCAGGCCAGGCTCCTTCGCGGGAACAGGGGCGTCATGGATCCGGCAGACATTGAAGCCGCCATAAGGCCGGATGATATCCACCAGCCCCGGACCGGCCTTATCTGCGTCGAGAACACCCACAACAGGGCCGGCGGTACAGTAATCCCGATGGAGACCTTGAAAAAGACTTATGAGACGGCTGGAAAGCACGGCATTCCGGTCCATATGGACGGAGCCCGTATTTTCAACGCCGCCACATATCTTAATGTTCCGGTAAAGGAAATTGCCCGGTACGCCGATTCGGTAATGTTCTGCCTTTCAAAAGGCCTCTGCGCGCCGGTGGGCTCTATTGTGGCCGGAACAAAAGAATTCATCGCCCGCGCCCGAAAGTTCCGCAAGATGCTGGGCGGAGGGCTCCGGCAGGCGGGATTCCTGGCGGCCGCCGGCATAGTGGCCCTGGAAAAGATGACCGGAAGGCTGGAAGAAGACCACGCCAATGCCCGGTTACTCGCCGAAGGTCT
Source organism: Thermorhabdus hydrogeniformans (assembly GCF_049310025.1). NCBI lineage: Bacteria > Bacillati > Bacillota > Clostridia > Thermosediminibacterales > Tepidanaerobacteraceae > Thermorhabdus > Thermorhabdus hydrogeniformans. The sequence goes on from NZ_JBJYKD010000005.1 coordinate 1,635, forward strand.
GAATTCCATATCGGGTATCCGGATAGATATGGACACCGTCCAGACCAACATAGTCATCTGCGATATCGCCGGCCTTGGTATGGACGGTGAGGAGTTTGCCCGCCGGCTTTACGGGCACGGGGTAAAAATAAACGGGGGTCGCGGCACCTCCGTCCGATTTGTGACACATTACGGCATTGAGAAAGAGGATGTGGAATATGCCATAAGCGCGGTGAATAAGATCGCAAAGGAGTAAAAACATGGACAAAAATTACGGCAAGTGGTTTTTGACCAGAGTTAAAAAGGCAATCATCGACTACGATATGATAAAAAACGGCGATAAAATCGCCGTGGGAGTGTCGGGCGGCAAAGATTCCAGCGCGCTGCTTTTTATCCTGGATGCGGTGAGAAAATACTCGCCGCTCAAATTCGACATGGTGGCTGTATCCATTGACCTCGGATGGGGTATGGATTTTGGATCGATCCGGAAATTCTGCGATGAGCTTGGAGTAACTCTGGAAATCATTAAGACCCAGATAGGCCCTCTGGTGTTCGATATCCGCAAGGAACCAAATCCATGTTCATTATGTTCCAAAATGCGCAGGGGCGCCCTGGACAACGCCGCTCTCATGCTGGGCTGCAACAAGGTGGCCCTGGCCCACCACGCCGACGACGCCATAGAGACGCTCTTTTTGAACCTCATTTTCACGGGGAGGTTTTACACCTTTGAACCAACAACGTATCTTTCCCGCAAAAATCTTACCCTTATAAGGCCGCTGATTTACCTCGACGAAAGGACAATAAAAAGCATTGTCAACGCCAGGGGACTCCCCGTTGTCGAAAACCCATGCCCGGCGTCTGGAAAGACCATGCGCGGTGAAATGAAAGCCCTGCTACGCCGTATGGAGGAGATCTATCCCAAAGCCGCCGCCAACATTCTGGCGGCCATAAAGCGAAAGAATTTCTTCCGGCCGGAATTTCCGGATAATTTTATCAACTGAACAATCTCCTTACGATATAAACCGACGCCACAAAGCCGCCAATATCTGCTATAATTCCCAGGGGTATCGCATATCGTGTGTTTCGTATGCCCACGGAGCCAAAGTACACAGCCACGATGTAAAAGGTGGTGTCGGTGGAACCCACCAGCGTGGAGGCGAGTCTCCCCATGAACGAATCGGGCCCGTGGGCGTCAAAAATCTCCAGCATCATCCCCAGGGCCGCGGGCCCCGAAAGGGTTCTAACTATTGATAAAAAGAAGGCCTCGGTGGGTACTCTAAAAAAGTTCAGCACCGGCGAAAGAAGTTCCACCAGAATATAAATGGCCCCGGATTCCCTGAATATGCCCACCGCCACATAAATGGCTATGAGGTACGGAACAAGCCTTACAGCCATCATAAACCCTTCCCTGGCGCCCTCCACAAAGACCTCGAATATCCTGACCCCTTTCATGTAAGCGTGAGAAAATACCACAAGAATCATCAAAGGTATGATCCAGGAAAAACTCATACCCAGCGCTTCTGCGGTCATTTACATCACCCACCCGGAATTTATCAAAAATTTCATCCGCCTTATTCAATTTCCCCCCGGCCTTTTGCGATTAATCATCCTTATGAAAAAATCCGCCGTTATGGCCGCCAGTGTGGAACATGTGGTGGCAAATAATATGGCCCCCACCACCTCCGAGGGGTTTTTGGATCCCGCCGAAGCCCTCAGAGCCACTATGGTGGCCGGCACCAGTGTGACGCTGGAAGTGTTTATCGCGAGAAAGGTGCACATGGCTTCGGTGGCGGTGTCGGGCTTTTTGTTTAATTTCTGCAGTTCTTTCATGGCCTTTAGCCCGAAAGGCGTCGCTGCATTGCCGAACCCGAGCATATTGGCGCTGAGGTTCATCAATATGCACGCCAGTGCCGGGTGACCCTTCGGTATCGAGGGGAACAGCCAGCGAAAAAACGGCGCAATGGCGCGGCTCATGCCGTCGATGAGTCCAGACCTTTCCGCAACCCTGGCTACGCCCAGCCAGAGGCTGACAACCCCGATGAGGCTTACGGCCCTCTGGACGGCGCTGTTGGCCGATGTCATGGCAGCCTGGGTTATCACGTCAATCTTACCGTTAAATGCCGCCACCAGTATTCCTCCTAGAATAAAAAAAGAAAATATCCAGTTCATAATCCGGCTTCCTCCCATGAATGTATTGTCAACTTCTCTCTTTAACTATTTTTATGAAAAAAAATCCGGAACTTGCCTGGTTTTTAAATAAAAACTGTGAGTAAAATCACAGCCGGGCCGAATAAATAATGCTAACATTATTGTTGAAGGGGCTCTGCAAGACGAAATCAGCATATATAAATCTATAAATTCGTTTTACATCCGGGCCTTAAAACCCAAAGCTTCATATATACGGCCCGGCAACAGCAAAGGTAAGCGCCTGAATATCGAAAAGGAGGAAACTAAATGCCAAAGAGAAAGATTGTTCACATCGACGAAGATAAATGCAACGGATGCGGGTTGTGCATTCCGGCGTGCGCCGAAGGCGCCATTAAAATCATCGACGGCAAGGCAAGGCTGGTTTCGGACAAATACTGCGACGGGCTGGGGGCCTGTCTGGGTGAGTGCCCCCGCGGCGCCATCACCATAATCGAGCGGGAGGCCGAGGAATTTGATGAGGAGGCCGTCCGGCAGCACCTGGTGACAATAAAGGGGGATAAAAACGCCCCGGCTCACGGATTTTCCTGCCCGGGAAGCCGAATGATGGATTTGAGGCGGAAAGACCCTGCGGGCGGAACCGTGTACCCTGGCTCCCGAGGGGCTCATCCCGAAAAACCGGAAAACATTCAGGTCAAGACTGAATCACCAGACCGACTTGAATCCTCCGGCAGCGACGTGACCGTAAGCATAAAATCCCAGCTCCGGCAGTGGCCGGTCCAGCTTATGCTCGTCCCCGTGGACGCCCCTTACTTTGATGGGGCGGAGCTGCTTGTAACCGCCGACTGCGCGGCAGTGGCATATCCCGACTACCACCTGGGGCTGCTTAAGGGCAGGAGCGTGGTGGTGGGATGCCCCAAGCTGGACGACGGCGGTTATTATGTGGAAAAACTGGCGGAAATCCTGCGCAGAAACGATATAAAAAGCATCACGGTAGCTCACATGGAGGTCCCCTGCTGCTTCGGGATGGTCGGGATAGTGGAGGAAGCCCTGGCCCGCTCGGGGAAAAACATCCCGCTAAGGGCCGTTGAAATTGGAATCGAAGGAGACGCCAGGTGGTAGTTTAACTATAGTTTAACTATATAAATCAAAAAACAAAAAGCCTGTATCTTGGCCGAATCAGGATCAGGCTTTTTATTTATTCACCGGTACGCATTAAATTTATAACCCGGCTTTTTCTGAAAAAAGGAAGCTCATTCTAAAAGAAATGAATTTGTGATATATTTATTACATCCGTATCGCCGCCTGTGCTTCATTTTCATTAGCTCATAAAATTTTAGAAGGGAGAGGGTCATATGCAGAAAAATGTGCTATTCGCCCAATCGGGGGGACCCACGTCGGTAATAAACGCCAGTTGCTACGGTATAATCAAAGAGGCAAAAAAATACGGCAGAAGGATTTACGCTGCGAGATTTGGAGTTGAGGGAATACTCAAGGACAACCTCATTGAAGTTGGCGACATCTCGGATAGTAGCCTTGAAACCTTGAGGTTCTCCCCTTCGTCTGCTTTCGGCTCATGCCGCCACAAGTTGAAAGAGGAAGAGTTTGACGCTGCCTTCAGGACTTTTGAAAAGTACGGCATAGGGTATTTCTTTTACATCGGCGGCAACGACTCCATGGATACCGCCCATAAGCTTGCAGGTTATGCCCGGGAAAAAGGATATGACATAAAAATTATCGGTATACCCAAGACCATCGACAACGATCTGGTAAACACCCACTTTTGTCCCGGCTACGGCAGCGCCGCAAAGTTCATAGCGGCTTCCATAAGGGAAATGGCCCTGGATTCGGACGTATACGACAAAAACATCATAACCATAGTCGAGGTGATGGGCAGGGACAGCGGGTTTCTGGCTGCTGCGGGGGCGCTGGCCCGGAACGAGGTGGTGGATTCCCCGCATCTCATTTACCTTCCTGAAGTGCCTTTCGAAGAAAGCGAATTCTTGCGGCAGGTGGAGAAGGCCTGCAGGAAAAAAGGCAAGGTTTTTATAGTAGTTTCTGAGGGCATTAAAGACAGCGGCGGGAAATACGCATACCTGCGGGAAAACTCCACCGACGCCTTCAATAACGCACAGATGGGCGGAGTGGGGAAATACCTGGAGCACCTGGTCAAAAACAATATCGAAAAGCGGGTAAAATCCATAGAACTGAACATCCTCCAGAGATGTGCGGCACACATGGCTTCGGCGGCGGACAATGAAGCGGCCGTCATGGTGGGTCGCGACGGCGTAAAATACGCCATGGAAGGGCGGACAGGCGTTATGGTGTCCATTGTGAGGTGCGACAGCGGTTTTGTCACATCCACCGTGCCGCTTCAGGATGTGGCGGGCAAAATCAAGACCTTCCCCCGGGAGTGGATTGACACCGAAAACCAGTGGGTAACCCCCGAGGCTATCGAATACATGCTGCCTTTAATCCAGGGCGAGGTGAAAGTGCCGTTTGAAAAAGGTCTTCCAAAGTACATCAGGTTTATCTAAGAGCACTTCCTTCCCGAATTAATTTTTGAGTTTAAAAAAAGGTGAAGGGGGATTTTCCCTTTCACCCTGTTTTTTATCGATTATAACTCTTTATCATTTCTTCGAATTGCCCTTCATTCAAAATCTTAATCCCGAGTTTAACTGCTTTGTCGTATTTGGAACCCGGATCCTGTCCCACCACCACATAGTCGGTCTTCTTGCTGACACTGCCCGCCACACGGCCGCCCAGCTTCTCTATAAGTTCCGTGGCCTGCTGGCGGGTGTAACGCTCAAGGGTGCCGGTCAAAACGAAGGTCAGGCCTTCCAGAGGCCGGGGCCCTTCCTGTTTCTTTTCCGCCTCCATGTTTACCCCTGCTTCCTTCAGGCGGGAAAGAAGTTTTCTCGTCTGATCCTGCTTAAAGAAAGTGACGATGCTTTCGGCCATTTTATCTCCGATTTCCGGAATATTTATTAATTCTTCATAAGCGGCATTTTCCAAATTGGTCATTGAGCCAAAGGCGTCGGCCAGGATGGATGCGGCTTTAGAACCTATGAATGGAATGCCCAGGGCGTATATGAGGCGGTCCAGCGGCTGCTCCTTGCTCTTTTCTATGGCCGAAAGCAGGTTGGCCGCGGACTTTTCGCCCATGCGCTCCAGCGGGACAATATCTTCCCGCTTGAGATAATAAAGATCCGCCGCATCCTTTATCAGCCCTCTTTCAAGCAGCAGTGAAACTATTGCCGGCCCGAGGCCCCGGATGTCCATGGCGTCTCTCGAGGCAAAGTGAATGATACTCCTTCTTATCTGTGCGGGGCATGAAACCCCGGTGCAGCGATAGGCTGCCTCCCCCGGAAGCCTTATGGCATCGGCGCCGCACTCGGGACAGCGGTGAGGCATCCTGAATTCCAGTTCCTTCCCCGTCCGCTTTTCTTTAATCACTTCCACCACTTCCGGGATTATGTCGCCGGCTTTCTGCACCACCACGGTATCTCCTATGCGTATATCCTTGTCTTTAATATAATCCTCATTGTGAAGGGTCGCCCGGCTCACGGTAGACCCGGCTATCCTGACCGGCGTAAGCACCGCCGTGGGGGTGAGGATCCCTGTTCTGCCCACACGGACTATTATGTCCTCTATCACGGTGGTCTTCTTTTCGGCGGGGAATTTGTAGGCAACGGCCCAGCGGGGGCTTTTGGCGGTGGCCCCCAGCATGCGCTGCTGCTCCAGGGAATTCACTTTGATAACAAGGCCGTCGATTTCGTAGGGAAGGGTGTCTCTTTTATCCGCCCAGCCCAGGCAGTAGTCTATGACATCCTGAAAATTTTTTAGCAGGACTATGTGAGGGTTTACCCGGAGTCCTATTTCCCTGTAAAACTCCAGAATTTCATAATGGGTCTTGAATTCAACGCCTTCCGCATATCCCACGCCGTACATAAATGTGGAAAGAGGCCTTGAAGCGGTCACCTTCGGGTCCAGTTGTCTTAATGATCCGGCCGCTGCGTTTCTGGGGTTTGCAAAAAGGGGAAGTTCCATGTCCTCCCTTTCTTCGTTTAATTTTTTGAATCCTTCTTTGGGAAGATATACCTCCCCCCGCACCTCTATAACGGAGGGTCTTTTACCCTCTGGAAAATCGAGCCGTAACGGTACGCTCTTTATCGTCTTTACATTCTGCGTAACATCCTCTCCCACCACGCCGTCGCCCCGAGTGGCGGCGGTGGTGAGGATGCCGTCTTCGTAGGTGAGGGAAACGGCCAGGCCGTCGATTTTTAACTCCACCACGTATTCCACATCATTGCCCACAATTTCTGTCACCCGCCGGTGAAAATCCCTGAGCTCTCCTTCGTCAAAGGCGTCGGCAAGGCTCATCATCGGCATCCGGTGCGTTACCTGCCGGAAGGCGGGCAGGGGCTCTCCTCCCACCCTCTGGGTGGGCGAGTCGGGGGTGATTAATTCCGGGAATTTTCTCTCCAGCTCTTCCAGTTCCCTCATCAGTTTGTCGTATTCGGCATCGGATATGACCGGATTGTCATACACGTAATACTGCCTGTTATGATAATTTATGATTTCTCTCAATTCTTTGATGCGCTTTTCGGCCTGCTCCCTGTCCAAAAAACTCATCCTCTCCGTCTATTTACATTTAAGTTTCCCATACCGATCATACCTTTATAATCGGCGCATATTTCAATATCAAGTGTTTTACTCCTACCGAGGGAAAATTTATGGTTATCTCCGCGTCCTCGTCCATACCCTCCAGGTCCACCACGGTGCCCTCACCCCATTTGGAATGTCTTACGCGGTCTCCGGGCTTCAGATCGCCCGGCAGGAAACCGCCATCCCCGAAATTGCCGCAGCTTCCGCCGGAAGTAACCCGCTCTTTGAAGTTTGCACCGCCTCCTGGACGGGATGCCGCGCCATATCTTCCTCCCGCGGCAATGCCGGCATTTGATCTTTCCGTGGCGCTCGCGACGCCGTTTTCTCCATCGGGGGTAAGTTCCTCCAGCAGTTCCGGCGGTATTTCGTTCAGGAACCTGGAAGCAGGGTAATAGGACGTATTTCCGTAGATGTTCCGCTGCCATGCCCGGGTAAGATAAAGCATTTTCCTGGCCCTGGTTATGCCCACGTAGCAAAGGCGCCGTTCCTCTTCAATCTCCTCCTCATCCAGAATGGACCTGGAATGCGGAAAAATTCCCTCGTCCATGCCCGCCAGGAACACCACCGGAAACTCCAAACCCTTTGCGCTGTGAAGGGTCATAAGCACCACAGCCTCTTCCCTTTCGTCCAGCTCATCCACATCGGAAATCAGTGCCAGCTCCGCCAGGAAATCTTCCAGGCTCGCCCCCGGGGACCTCTTTTCAAATTCCAGGGCGGCGGATATCATTTCTTTCAGATTTTCCAGGCGGCTCTGAGCATCGGGGGTGTTTTCGGCGATAAGCTCATCCACATAGCCGGTCCTGTCAAGGATATAATCCATCAGTTCCGAAACGGTCATACCGGCCGAAGTCTTAATGAAGTCTTCTATGAGGTCGCCAAACCTGCGGAGCTTGCCTTTGACGGCTGGTGAAAAGGGAGTGTCGTCCACATCCTTTATTATTCCAAAAATGCTGGAGTTTTTTTCGGCGGCCAGGGCTTTCAGGCCGCTCACGGTGGCGTCGCCTATCCCCCGCCGCGGGACGTTAATGATTCTCACAAGGCTGACATTGTCCGAAGGGTTCGCCACCACCCTCAGGTAGGCCAGCAAATCCTTGATTTCTTTTCTCTGGTAAAACCTGACGCCTCCCACCATCCTGTATGGGAGGCCCATCTTGACCATGACTTCTTCCAGCACCCTGGACTGGGCGTTGGTCCTGTAAAGCACCGCAAAATCTCCGTATCTCATGCGCTCCCGCAAAACCAGGTTTTCTATTTCCCGGACAATGAAGAAGGCCTCCTCGTGTTCATTGTCCAGGGTGATGCACCGCACCTTTTCACCCTTCTCATTTTTGGTCCAGAGCGTTTTTTTCTTGCGGCCGAAGTTGTGGTCTATGACGCTGTTGGCGGCATCCAGAATATTCCGTGTGGAGCGGTAGTTTTGCTCCAGGCGGATTACCGTGGCGTCCGGGAAGTCTTCCTCGAAGTCCAGGATGTTCCGGATGTCCGCCCCCCTGAAACCGTAGATGCTCTGGTCGTCGTCTCCCACCACGCAAAGGTTCCTGTGCTTCCCGGCCAGAAGTCTCAGGAGTTCGTACTGCGCGCGGTTGGTGTCCTGGTACTCGTCCACCAGGATATGCCGGAACCTGTCCTGATAGAACGAGAGCACCTCGGGCCTCTCCCGAAAAAGTTCCACCGTGTTCATGATTATATCGTCAAAGTCCAGGGCGTTGTTTTCTCGAAGCCGTTTCTGGTAGTGCCCGTATATTTGCGCCATGGTTTTTTCCCTGATATTTTTGGCCTCATCCATGCAATCTTCCGGGGTGAGCAGCCTGTCCTTGGCCCTGCTTATATAATTCAGCACCCCTGACGGAGCATATTTTTTCTCATCGATATTCAGCTCTTTGAGGCAGTCCTTCATCAACGCCTGCTGGTCCTGCGTGTCAAATATGATAAAATTCCTGCTGTAACCCAGCTTGTCTATATCGGACCGCAAAAACCTGACGCAGGCCGAGTGAAAGGTGCTGACCAGGAGGCCTCGCACTCCCGGCAGCAGCGCCTCGATCCTCTCTTTCATCTCCCGGGCGGCCTTGTTGGTAAAGGTGATGGCAAGGATGCTCTTAGGGTCGACTCCCATCCTCTCTATAAGGTAGGCCACCCTGTAGGTAAGCACCCGTGTCTTGCCGCTGCCGGCCCCCGCCAGCACGAGCAGGGGCCCTCCCGGGTGCGTGACAGCCTTCTTTTGCTGTGCGTTTAAATCTTTCAGAAAATCCATCGAAAACCTCCCAATAAAAAAGCGTGGAGACCACGCTACATGTTTTCTCTATCCTTTTTCGCGAGCCTTTCCAAAATCATGTTATAACCGTTGGCGCCGTAATTTAAAAAACGCTTGACCCGGCTTATGGTAGCGGTGCTGGCGCCGGTGATCTGGGCAATGTCGGTGTAAGTGCGCCCCGCCTTCAGCATCTCGGCTACCTGCAGCCTCTGGGCCATGGCCTGTATTTCTCCTATTGTGCAGATGTCTTCAAAAAACCGGTAACATTCTTCCCTGGTTTCCAGCAGTAAAATGGCATCGAAGAGCCTGTCAATGCCGGGCCCTCTCAGACCTTCTAATTCCATGCCACCACCCCGAATTCAAAATTATTTCTAATACACTTCTTCGCCAAAAAAACCTTTATTCCTGCTTTAAACTATAAAATTATCACACTAGTATTCTTCTAATGGCATGGGTGAGAAAAGCGAAGGTGGTACCCAGAAAGGCGCCGCTCAATACGTCCGAGGGATAATGCATCCCCGTATAAATACGGGAAAGCCCCACCATCGCGGCCAGGGAATAAATGACATAGCTGTAAGACGGAAAATATATGGACAGAATCACCGCCAGGGAGAAACCCGCGGTGGTGTGCCCCGACGGGAAGGAATAATCCTTCAGCAGTTTTCGCCAGAAGGTCTTTACTTCGGGCAGCACCATATATGGCCTTTTGCGGTAAATGATTTTTTTAAAAAGCTGGACGATGCCCTGGCTGCCTGTTATGGTTATGAAGGCTTCTGTAGCCGCCAGTTTGGTTTCCCTCTGGCCGAAAGCGTACATCAAAAGGCAAAGAAGCGTGGTAAAGGTCGCTCCGCCCAGGTGCGTGATGCGCGGCATTACAAAGTCGAGGAACCTGCACCGCAACCTTTGATTGAAATATATAAATATTCGTGTATCTTTGTGGTGAAGAAAATTCCAAAATCCCTTCAAAAAAAATCCCCCTCTGCCTCTTAAACTCAATCCACCACTTCCACAACTATTCCGTTCTTTTCCACAGCTTTAATAAGCGGATTTATTACTTCGCCGCTTTTTTGAATTTCGAAGGCCGATCTGAGCGATTTTCCGACTATTATGTGCGTTATCCTGTTATTCCTGGCGAACTCCGCCAGGGTGTCGTACACCTTTTCTCCGGAAAGTATCGAAACTGTCCCTCCATGATCCTTTGCCAGCTCGAAAAGTTCAAGCAAAATCTTGTGTTCCTTTAAATCCCTGTTTAAGTCCTGCCTCTTGTTGACATAAACCACGCAAAACTCCCCGTTCTTTTCTTTGGCCCTGGCCGCACCGCGCTGAATCAGTCTTTCACAGCTTTTCTGCGGTGTCACGCACACCATAATCCTGTGCTCGACTCCAGGGTCAAATATGACCATCATATGGTCCATTCTCCTTTCGTTCTTTTTTAAAGAACCTTCATTTTTAATTATATATGAAACCTACAGGTTGTGCAATGAATAAGAATTTCATTTTATGACTCTGATGTACTCGAGTTTTTCATCTTCCGCACCCTGAATGAGGCCGCCCGCATCTTTTAAAAGCAGAACTTCGTCTATTATATCGCGGGTAATGATTTCACCCGGACAGACGATGGGAATCCCCGGAGGATAGGCCATTATCATCTCCCCCGAAATTTTTCCCGCCGATTCCCTGAAGGGATGGGGGCGTTTGGGGCTGTAAAAGGCTTCCCTTGGTAAAAGGGCCGGTTCCGGGATGGGCGGGTCGGGGATGAATGCCGGTTTCCGGCTTTTTAATCCCCGTCCAAACTCCCGTGCCATGGCCCCGAGGGCGTCGACCAGGGCGGAAACGGTTTTTTTCGTATCTCCTATACTGACCACCGCCAGAATGTTGTAAAAATCCGAAAGCTCCACCTGTATGTGAAATTTTTTCCTGAGAATCCTTGATGCCTCATATCCGGTAATCCCCAGCCGCTTTACATTAATGCATAGCTTGGTGGGATCCAGGGAAAAATCTCTTCCCAGCCCAAGTACGGCGGTGTCCATACAAGAAAGTCCAGGTATGGAGTTTATTTTTAACCTCGCCCACCGGGCCAGGCTTATGACTTTTGAGAGGAGTTTTTTGCCGTTCAAAGCCATGTTTTTCCTGGCAATGTCCAGAGAGGCCAGCAGAATGTATGAAGGGCTGGTGGTCTGGGACAGGTTCAGGACAGATTTGACATAAGACGGGGAAAACCTTTCCCCTTTCAAAAGCAGCATGGAACTCTGGGTAAGGGAGCCCGCCAGCTTGTGGGTGCTGGAAGCGGCCATATCGGCCCCCGCCTCCATAGCGCAGATCGGCAGGCTTTCGTGAAATTTCAGATGGGCTCCGTGGGCTTCGTCCACCAGCACCGCCATACCCGAACCGTGGGCAAGCTCCACCAGTTTTTGCAGGGGGCTCGCCACTCCGTAATAAGTGGTGTTTATGACAAAAAGCGCCCGGGCTTCGGGGTTTTTCCTTATGGCGTTGGCCGCATCTTCAGCCGTTATGCCCATGGCGATTCCAAATTCTTCGTCTATTTTAGGCCGGATATACACCGGTTCCGCCCCGCTTAAGATGAGGGAGCTTATGACTGATTTGTGCACGTTCCGCGGCAGTAGTATCCTGTCCCCTTCCCTGCAGGCGGCCATTATCATGGCCTGAATGCCCGATGAAGTGCCGTTGACCAGGAAAAAGGCCCGGTCCGCCCCGAAAGCCTCAGCAGCCAGTTCCTCCGCCAGTTTTATCACTCCCGTGGGCCGCATGATGCTGTCCAGGTCGGGCATTATGGTGAGGTCTATATTCAGAGCGTTTTTGCCCAAAAAAAAGAGCAGTTCGGGGTTGCCGGCGCCGTGCTTGTGCCCCGGCACGTGAAAGGATATAGTCTTTTGTTCCATATATTTTTTCAATGCGTCAAAAAGGGGGGTATTTTCCTGGGAAAGCATTTTTCCTCCTCGTCTTCCGAGCTCCGGACTTATCCGGTTTTCAAACGGCCTGTCCAAATTTTTCGCAAACACACCGTATACTGCCCGAGACCGGTGGCAGTTTTTCCCATTTTAACCCTTAGTTCCGCCAGCAACAGGCTCCAGACGCGCTTTGTGCGAATCCAAAACGATAATAAGATTTGCACCGGCCGCTTTTGTTCCGCTGCTGAGGCGCCCTCCAAAGCTTGCTTGCGGCAAATTCAAACTGGCCCAGCACCTTAAAGCTGATAGAATCGTAATCAGGGCGCCTGAGCAGCTGCACCATTAAACTCTAGCGGGAGGTTATCTGGAACTCCAGGCTTAACCTGATGCTGGGAGTGGCCAGGTTCCATCCGGTAAGTGTGTATCTTCCCGGTCTCACAAGGGTGCTGTCGGTCCTCTGGTCCCATGTAACACGGTAGACCTTTTCCTCGCCTGGCCGGAATGTATCCGTGGTCACCACCTGGGCAAAGGCCTGGTTCTGGGACCACTGCCATATCAACATATTATCCCGGGTCACTCTGAAATCCACCCTCTGGGAGGTCCTGTAAGTAAGCGTCAGAGGTACATTTAGTATATTCCTCTTTCTGAATCTTATTACAATCGGCTCACCCGGCCTGAAAACCGCTTTGTTAATGCTCAGGGTGTACTGTACTCCGTCAAAGGTCCTGGTAACCGTCGGTCTGGAGGGGGGCCGCGGCGGTCTGGGCGGCGGCGTTGGCGGGCAGGGGGGGACAGGAACCGGCCCCTCAACGGGTATCAACAATACCTGGCCCACAAAAATTATATCCGGATTTGCCAGGTTATTGGCCGCTGCAATGGCTTCCACCGTTGTCCCGAACCTTTCGGCTATAGATGTAAGCGTGTCTCCCGGACGCACCACATATTCAACCAAGTAAAGTCCTCCTTTCATATGAATTTCCGGCTGCCGTCGTCTTTTTCCCCATGGACTGGTTTTTAATTTAACCAACCTAATATATGCTATGTAATACTATTCGTATTGGTGATAAAAAAAGCGGTGCCGCGGTATCCGGCGGATACCAATCGGCACCAAGATTTTTCATAGGTGAGTGGGACCATTGCCGCCTCCTGGAACGGGCAGAGGCAGCGTAAACAAGCCATGCGGCCGGCGGAAATATCTGTTCAAAAGATGCCTTTTTGCCATGTATTTTATATTTAACTTATATGTATTCCATATGTAACTAACTTAAACGAATTCTATATGTAACTCATTTCCATGTAATATCTACTCCAGACGAGGTCAATTCAAAAGTGGCAAGCGTACTTCCATCTTCATCTGCCACTTCCCCGCTGATATCGTAATCTTCGTATTCATCCTGCACATCTTGCACTATGTCGGAAATCCAGTCTTCGGCAGCACTCGTGCCATACACATCATCCCATTCTTCGCCGTACTTCGAAGTGTCCACCGTTATGGTAATATAAATATCTTCATAATCTTCGTCTCCATCAACTTCAATATCGGCTTCCATATCCCCGAAGTCCGGGTCGTAATCGTCAAGATTGCTCCCGTATTCGTCGTTCAGGTAATCCTCCAGGTCATTGAAATCCATGCCGGTGTTTCTTAATTTGAGACTCCAGGTCGCTTATCTTGAAGGCCATGGCGGTATTTTGCTGTTGCAGCCGGCCCAGTTCTGCTTCCTTCTGCGCCAGCTTATTCTTCAGGTCTGACACCTCCCGGGCCAGCTGCATGTCTCCTGTCGAGTCTTTTATTCAAGAGGGGTAAATGTTCATCCCCTTATCCTCGCTCTTTTCAACATGAGTCATATTCACTTCCTGCGCCGGCTTTAACGCCCTGTCTATCACCTCATCCATAGTCCTGACAAAAACAAAGCACAGGTGGTCTTTTATGTTATTCGGGACTTCCTCCAGGTCTTTTGTATTTTCCTCGGGCAGAATTACCGTCTTGATGCCGGCCCTGTGGGCGGCCAGCACTTTCTCCTTTATGCCTCCCACGGGAAGCACCCTGCCCCGGAGCGTTATTTCTCCGGTCATGGCTACGGTGCGGTCTACGGGCCTCCCCGTTAAAGCCGAAATCATGGCGCAGGCCATAGTGATTCCGGCTGAAGGCCCGTCTTTTGGTATGGCCCCTTCCGGCACATGTATGTGAATATCATACTTTTCGTAAAATTCCTCGTCAATGTTTAGATCCTCAGCCCGGGATCTGACAAAGCTGTAACCTGCGTGGGCTGATTCCTGCATGACATCGCCCAGCTTGCCTGTCAGAATAAGCTTGCCCTTGCCTTTCATCACGGTAACCTCTATGTTTAAAATATCACCGCCCGCTTCCGTCCAGGCGAGGCCGGTAGCCACACCCACCAGGTCCTCTTTTTCCACGACCCCGTAATGGAACCTGGGTGCACCGAGGAATTTTTCCACCAGCCCGGCGTCGACTTCCACATCCGTCTTTTCGCCCTCGACCACCGCCCTGGCTATCTTCCTGCAGATATTTGCTATCTCCCGTTCCAGGTTTCGCACCCCCGCCTCCCGGGTGTGATTTCTTATTATCTTCAGCAGTGCATCCTCCGCAAAAGATATGCTCTCGGGTGCCAGGCCGTGTTCTTTTAACTGTTTCGGGATAAGATGGCGTTTTGCGATCTCCAGCTTTTCAACCTCGGTATAGCCCGGAATGACCACGGTCTCCATGCGGTCCAGGAGCGGCCTGGGAATGTTGTAAACAGCGTTGGCGGTGGCTATGAACAGCACCCTGGAAAGATCAAAAGGCAGCTCTATATAATGGTCCGAAAAGCTGTTGTTTTGTTCGGGGTCCAGTACCTCCAGCAGTGCTGCCGAAGGATCTCCCCGGAAATCGGCGCTCATTTTGTCAATCTCGTCCAGAAGAAATACGGGATTCCTGGACCCCGCCTGTTTCATGCCCTGGATAATCCTGCCGGGCAGGGCTCCCACATAGGTCCTGCGATGCCCCCGTATCTCGGCTTCATCCCGCACCCCGCCCAGCGAAATCCTCACAAACTTCCGGTCCATGGCTCTGGCTATAGACCTGGCGAGAGACGTCTTGCCAACCCCCGGCGGCCCCACCAGGCAGAGGATGGGGCCTTTTATCCTGCCGGAAAGTTTCCTCACCGCCAGAAATTCCAGAATGCGCTCTTTAACTTTTTCGAGGCCGTAATGATCCTCATTTAAGACATCTTCGGCAATTTTTATGTCAATCCTGTCTTCGGTAAAGGTGTTCCACGGAAGAGAAACCAGCCAGTCCAGGTAAGTCCTTATTACCGATACCTCCGCGGCCGCCGGCGGCATTTTTTCCAGCCGGTCGACCTCTTTGAGCATCTTTTCTTCCAGCTCTCTGGAGACTCCCAGCGCTTTTATCTTTTCCCTGTACTCGTCGGCTTCCACTGTCCTCTCATCCTGCTGCCCCAGTTCCTTTTGTATGGCCTTCATCTGCTCGCGGAGATAGTATTCTTTTTGTGATTTTTCTATCTGTTTCTTAACCCGGCTGCTGATTTTCTTTTCAATCTCAAGGATTTCTATCTCCTGGGAAATAATCTTGAACAGGGCTTCTAGACGGTTTTTAAACGAGAGGATCTCCAGAATCTTCTGTTTATCCTCGATCTTAATCGCCAGATAAGATGCGACGATGTCCGCAAATCGCCCCGGGTGCGCGACATTGCTCAGGGAAAGGAGCACGTCTGCGGGCATTTTTCGAGTAAGGTCCAGGTAGTGCTCGAACAGGCTCATCACGCTTCGCATCAGAGCTTCTTCCTCCGGAGTGGCCTTTTCATGCTGTTCATGCACCTCTTTTATCCTGACCTTGAAAAACGGATCTGTCTGGACATATTCTTCTACAATCCCGCGGTTGAGCCCTTCTATCAATACCCTGATGGTATCCTGTGGCATTTTTAGGAGCTGCTTGATTTTTGCCACAGTCCCCACCGAATAAATCTCATCTGTCTCCGGGAATTCAACTTTAGCATCCTTCTGGGTCACCAGCAGGATTTTCTGGTCCATTACCATGGCTTCCTCAAGAGCCCCTATGGATTTGTCCCTGCCGACATCAAAGTGCAGGACCATGTTTGGAAATACGATTAACCCCCTCAAAGGTAGCAGAGGTATCGTGCGGCTAGTAACCGTTTGTTCCACTTGGTTCCCCCCATTCTTTATCCGCTACTGCTTCCCCAACCGCCAAGGCGTCCGGCTGCATTCAGCCATGTCTATGTCATCGGGCCAGGTCCACTAGACGTCAAAACGCGGTGAACGCCTGAAAATATATTAGCCGAACTGCAGAATCTGAATCAGCTTTAAAAATTTTATTTCTATAATTGATTCGATAAAACTCCTTCAATTCCTCCCCCTAAAAAAAAATATTATGAGCTCCGGGCCGATAAAATGTTTTTGCCGGTGGTATAGCTGGTGGAGAGCAGGGCATTCTCAATCACTTCCTCTATCCTATCCACGGCGATAACCTTCAGGTCCAGCGTCTTAAAGGTTTCCTGCCAGTTTTCTTTGGGGATTATCACAGTTTTTACGCCGGCCCTCCGGGCGGCTTCAATTTTGGGCACAACGCCGCCGACGGGCTTTACGTAACCCCTGATGGAAAGCTCCCCGGTCATGGCCACTTCATTGTTTACCGGTATGTTTACAATGGAAGAATACACGGCTGTGGCAATGGTAATGCCCGCCGACGGGCCGTCGATAGGGATGCCTCCGGGGAAATTCAGATGGATATCGTAATCCCTGGGGTCCACCCCGAGGTACTTTCTCAGGACCGTCATCACATTGTCCACGGAGCCTCTGGCAGTGCCCCGCCGCCGCATTCTGTGGATATTGCCCCCCATTTCTTCTTCTTCCACAACACCGGTTACCGATAAAGACCCCCGGCCTTTTTCGGTCAAAATGGCCGTAGACTCTATCTCGAGAAGTATGCCCATGTTGGGGCCGTATACCGCCAGGCCGTTGGCAAGCCCCACCTGGGGCGCCGGGTTTATCTTCTTTTCGGGCCTCGGCGGGTACTGGCCGCTGTTTATGACCCATTCCACATCTCTCGCCTCTATCTTCCTCCGCTTTTCGGTCATGGCGAGGCCCGCGGCCATCTGGATGATGTTCACCGCTTCCCGGCCGTTGGTGGCGTATTTTTTTATTATATTCAATGAATAATCGTCCATATCAAAGTCTATCTTTTTAACGGCGTTTTTGGCTATCCTGCCGATATCTTCCGCCGAAAGCGGCTGAAAAAATATTTCCAGACACCTTGAGCGTATGGCCGGGGGGATTTCTTCGGGAGTCCTTGTGGTGGCGCCAATCAGCCTGAAATCCGCCGGCAGGCCGTTTTGAAAAATGTCATGAATGTGGCGGGGGATGTTGGTGTCCTCGCTGCTGTAGTAGGCGCTTTCCAGGAAGACCTTGCGGTCTTCCAGCACCTTCAGGAGCTTGTTCATCTGTATGGGATGCAGTTCCCCTATTTCATCGATGAAGAGCACCCCTCCGTGAGCTTTGGTAACCGCGCCGGGCTTGGGCTGCGGTATACCGGCGATGCCCAGAGGCCCGGCCCCCTGGTAGATGGGGTCGTGCACCGACCCTATCAGGGGATCCGCTATTCCCCTTTCGTCAAATCTGGCGATGGTGGCGTCCACCTCTACGAACCTGGCGTCGGGTTTAAAAGGAGAGCCGGGGGTACGCTTGGCTTCTTCCAGCACCAGTCTCGCGGCGGCGGTTTTGCCTATGCCGGGCGGCCCGTAGATTATCACATGCTGGGGGTTGGGGCCGCACAGCGCAGCCCGGAGTGCTTTCAGGCCTTCCGACTGACCGATTATTTCATCAAAATTCGAAGGGCGGGTTTTTTCCGCCAGGGGCTGGGTCAGGGAAATCTCCCTCATCCGCTGAAGTTTTTCCATTTCCCTGCGCGATTCTCTGTCCACCGCCACTCTGCTCCCCTGCTGGTTTTTCAGCATATTTAAAAAATAAAGCCCTATGACAATGGCAAAAAATATCTGTATCAGGCTTAATATGTTAATCGTGACGTTCATTTGTTTTCCTCCCTTCCCGAACTTCAGGCATATTTTATTATAACCGTGAGGCACCAATTTATCCTGGAAAGGGAAGTAAAAAAAGTGCAGCAGTGCTGCACTTATGCGGTAACTTCTTTCTTTTTTCCTTTCTTACGTTCCGCGGTCACGATGATGGGCTCCTCCCGGTTTAACACCACTTCTTTTGTCACCACGCACTTTGCTATATCGCTCCTGCGCGGTATTTCATACATGACCTCAAGCATAACTTCTTCCAGAATGGCCCTGAGCCCCCGGGCTCCGGTTTTGCGCTTTATCGCCTCCTGAGCTATTACCACCAGCGCTTCGTCGGTAAACTCCAGCTGCACGTTATCCATCTCAAACAGCTTTTGATACTGCTTTACCAGTGCGTTCTTGGGTTCTTTTAAAATCCTTATAAGGGCTTTTTCATCCAGGGCATCCAGAGTAACCACTATCGGGACTCTTCCCACAAATTCAGGTATCATGCCGTATTTCAGCAGGTCTTCAGGCATCAGGTGTTTCAGTATTTCTCCAACATTTTTTTCTTCCTGACTGTGAATCTCCGCTCCGAATCCTATTGATTTCTTGCCTATCCGGTTTCTTATGATCTTGTCGATACCTTCAAAAGCCCCTCCGCATATGAACAGTATGTTGGTGGTGTCGATCTGGATAAACTCCTGATGAGGGTGTTTGCGCCCGCCTTGCGGAGGAACGCTGGCTATGGTGCCTTCAAGTATTTTTAAAAGGGCCTGCTGCACTCCCTCGCCCGACACATCCCTGGTAATGGAAGGGTTTTCCGACTTGCGGGCGATCTTATCTATTTCATCGATGTATACGATGCCTTTTTCGGCTTTCTCTACGTCGTAATCGGCGGCCTGGATCAGTTTTAAAAGTATATTTTCCACATCCTCCCCCACATAGCCCGCTTCTGTAAGGGATGTAGCGTCGGCTATGGCAAAGGGCACATTCAGGATTTTCGCCAGGGTTTGGGCAAGCAGAGTTTTGCCGCTTCCCGTGGGCCCGAGCATGATGATATTGCTTTTCTGGAGCTCCACATCATCCATCTTCACATCGGAATTGATGCGCTTGTAGTGGTTGTACACCGCTACGGAAAGAATCTTCTTGGCCTGCTCCTGACCTATGACGTACTGGTCGAGAATCTGCTTGATTTCATGAGGTTTCGGGATGTCGGTGAAATCCATCTCTGTGTCTTCGCCGAATTCTTCCTCAATTATCTCATTGCAGAGCTCTATACACTCGTCGCATATATAAACGCCGGGACCGGCCACCAGTTTTCGCACCTGATCCTGGGTTTTGCCGCAAAAGGAACACTTAAGCTGGCCCTTCTCGTCACTGAACTTAAACATCCCTGTCACTCTCCTTTCGGGCTTATTTCCTCTTGTGGATCACCTCGTCAATAAGGCCGTATTCCAGAGCCTCCTGTGATGACATGAAGTAATCCCTGTCCGTATCCTTCTCAATCCTTTCTATAGGTTGTTTTGTGTGCTTCGCCAGTATTTCGTTAAGCAGTTCCCGCAAACGCAGGATTTCTCTGGCATGGGTCTCTATGTCCACGGCCTTCCCCTGCACGCCGCCCCACGGCTGATGTATCATTATTCGGGAATTCGGAAGGGCGTAGCGCTTGCCCTCGGCTCCGGCCGCCAGGAGTACGGCGCCCATGCTCGCCGCAAGGCCCATGCACATGGTGGAAACTTTCGGCTTGATGTACTGCATGGTGTCGTAAATGGCGAGCCCTGCGGTGACCGAGCCGCCGGGGCTGTTTATATATAAGTATATGTCTTTGTCGGGGTCCTCGGATTCAAGGTAAAGCATCTGGGCAATTACAAGGCTTGCCACCGTATCGTCTATAGGAGTGCCTATAAATACGATGCGCTCTTTTAAAAGCCTCGAGTATATATCGTAAGCCCTTTCCCCCCTGTTGGTCTGTTCCACCACAATAGGCACAAGACTCACGTTAAAAACCTCCTTAGTTTTTTTATCGACCCCCGGCAGAAAATGCCCTATTTATTTGATTCGACTTTATCTGATTCGTCGGGGTTTTGCTGTAGATTTTCAGCTTTTTTCTCGGTAATCTTTGCATTGGCAATAAGGAAATCGAAAATTTTCCTGGTGAGGATCGTATCTTTAATGCCGGCTATGTCTTCCGGTTTTAAATTTTTTTTGTACTCTTCCGCCGGCTTATTGACAAGACCGGCGTATTTCTGGATCTCAGCGTCCACCTCTTCATCGCTGACGGTGATGTTCTCTTTTTTGGCTACAGCCTCCAGAATGAGGGACGATTTTACATTGGCGTGGGCTCTTTCATGAAATCTGGCCCTGAATTCTTCGGGAGTGATCCTGGCCGCCTCCAGATATGTCTTTAGATCAATACCCCTCATCTTCAGATTTACAGCAAAATCCATGATGAGACGTTCCACTTCCCTGTCTATCATGACGTGGGGTATCTCGACCTCGGCGGCCTGCATCAATTTATCGAGAATGGAACTTTTCAAAGAACCTTCTTCAATGGATTTCGCCCTCTGTTCTAATTTATTCTTTATATCGTCCTTCAATTCCTGCAGCGTCTCAAACTCACTTACGTCCTTGGCGAATTCATCATCTATGGGCGAAAGTTCCTTTTTCTTTATTTCTTTTAAAGTGACCGTAAATACCGCTTCCTTGCCGGCCAGTTCCGTTACCTTGTAGTCCTGGGGGAACACAACCTTTATTTCCTTTTTTTCGCCTGAAGACATGCCCTCTATCTGATCTTCAAAACCGTCGATAAAAACCCCTGAACCCAGTTCAAGCTGGTAATTTTCAGCTTTACCCCCTTCAAAGGGTTTGCCGTCGATAAAGCCCTCAAAGTCTATCACCGCTATGTCGCCTTTCCGGGCGGGCCTGTCTTCAACGGCCACAAGCCTGGCGTTTTTTTCCTGGATGGCTTTTAATTCCCTTTCCACATCCTCCTCAGTTACATTATACACCACTTTTTCCACTTCTAATCCCATGTATTCTTTTAATTTTACTTCCGGTTTTACCACGACCTCCGCCTTTGCAATCAGGGGCTTGCCCTTTTCAATCTGCTGGATGTCAAATCTGGGCTGGTCCACCGGTTCGAGATGGTGTTCTTCAACGGCCCTTTTATAAGCCTCGGGCAGGACTATTTCCGCCGCGTCTTCGTAAAAGACCTCCGGCCCGTAGTGCAGCTCTATCAGCCGCCGGGGGGCTTTGCCTCTTCTGAAGCCCGGTATGGCGAAACGCCTTACGTTTTTCCTGTAAGCCTGTTCCAGGGCCTTCTCAAATTGTTCTTCATCCACCTCGAGCTTTAATACCGCAGTGTTATTTTCTATTTTTTCCAGATTGACTTTCATTATGCTCCTCCTCAAACAGCGAAATAAAATCCGGGTTAAGGCCTAAGTTTAAACAGCCGTTATAAAACAACACCTCGGCATACACCGAGGTCTGAAATCCTATGTATGGTGCGGGCAAGAGGATTTGAACCTCCACGGGATAACCACCAGATCCTAAGTCTGGCGCGTCTGCCAGTTCCGCCATGCCCGCATGGTGAGCCATGGAGGACTCGAACCTCCGACACCCTGATTAAAAGTCAGGTGCTCTGCCACCTGAGCTAATGGCCCGTGGCTGGGGCGGCAGGATTCGAACCTACGATACAGGATCCAAAGTCCCGTGCCTTACCGCTTGGCTACGCCCCAATCGAGTGCTGTAAGGTTTTTGTCGTGATAACAAACAAAAAATCGGACTTACTGTATCTCATTTCACGCATCAAATTATGGGGTGGATAGTGGGACTCGAACCCACGACCTCCAGAGCCACAATCTGGCGTTCTAACCAACTGAACTATATCCACCATGTATGGCGCGCCCGAGGGGATTCGAACCTCTGACCCACGGATTAGAAGTCCGTTGCTCTATCCTGCTGAGCTACGGGCGCACACCGGAAGTGTGAGGTGTGAAGCTTGATGGGAGACTGTAGGGAAGCGGCCTCCCGCAAAAGCCTTCTATTCTCACTCCACACTTCTCACATCGCAATCGCATTGGAGCGGGAAACGGGATTCGAACCCGCGACACCCAGCTTGGAAGGCTGGTGCTCTAGCCAGCTGAGCTACTCCCGCATGGTCGGGGCAGAGGGATTTGAACCCCCGACTCCATGGTCCCAAACCATGTGCGCTACCAAACTGCGCTATGCCCCGTCCCCACAAAGACATTCTATAGTATACATTAAATAGAAAATCGCGTCAAGAGAGTTTTTTATATCACGTTACTCTTTAATTTTAAAGTAGTTTAAATCGAAAGTCAAGTAGGTGAGCCTATGGTGAATTAATCACATTGATCCGCGCTCTTACCACCCCATTTTCAATCTCCAGAATGCCGTACGTGCCAGCACCCCCTCTGGGAAGTGAGGTGCTGCCGGGGTTAAAAAACAAAATGTCTTGATAGCAGGCGTTTTCCGGGCGGTGAGTGTGTCCGAAGACCACCACGTCGGCGGAAATGTTTTTCGCCCTGGAATAAAGCCTTTCATATCCGAATTTCACGCCGTAAAGGTGCCCGTGGGTGAGCAGGATCTTTTTCCCACCAACTTCAAGCACCTTCTCTCCGGGTTCCGGTGAATTCGCGTCGCAATTGCCTGAAACGCTGTAGACCTTGATTTTATAGGTTTCTTCCAGGCGCCTGGCGTCGGCTGCGAGATCCCCCGCATGAAATATTGCGTCCACATCCCCCAATTTTTCAACGGCCTTTTCCGCCATGTACAGAAGCCCGTGAGTGTCGCTCAATACTCCGATTTTCAACAATAAGCCTCCCCTAACCGGTGTAAAGAGACAGGTATTTTTTAATTTTTTCCACCGCTTTCGCCCGGTGGCTTATCCGGTTTTTTTCCTCCTCCGGGATCTGTGCGAGCGTTTTGCCATAACCGGGCAGGTAAAAAACGGGGTCGTAGCCGAATCCGTTCGCGCCTTTGGGCTCAAAATCTATAAACCCTTCCAGCAAGCCGCTTTCTATAAAAATTTTCCCGTCCGGAAAAGCAAGAGCCAGGCTGCACACGAAGCGAGCCTGCCTTTGCTCCCGCGGGAGATCTTTCATTTCAAAAAGCAGTTTTTGTATGTTTTCCTCATCGGTGGCGTCGGGGCCCGCATAGCGGGCGGTATAAATGCCGGGCCTGCCGCCCAGGGCTTTAACTTCAAGGCCCGAATCGTCCCCCACGGCGGCGAAACCCGTTTCCCCGGCGACGATCCTTGCCTTCAAGGCGGCGTTTTCTTCGAAGGTTGACCCTTTCTCGCAAATCTCGATTTTGGGAAAATCCAGAAGCGATTTTATTTCAAGAGGCCATTCGCCTAACAATTCTTTAAACTCAGCGAGTTTTCCCCTGTTTTTTGTGGCAATGACAAGGATTTTCATTTCTGACCTACCTCGCCCACGGCGTAGGGAATGATTTTTTTCTGTATATCTATAAGTTCGTATATGCCCTTCTGGGCCAGGTCCAGCATCTCGTCCAGATCCTGACGGGTAAAGGGGAACGCTTCGCCCGTTCCCTGTATCTCCACTATCTGACCCCTGTCGGTCATAACCACATTCATATCCACCTGAGCCTTAGAGTCTTCATGGAACCTGAGGTCTAGCATTTTTTCCCCGTCCACGATGCCGACGCTTACAGCCGCCACAAAACTGTTTATGGGAATGGTCTCTATAGCCTTGTTGTCTTTTAAAAACTTCATGGCGTCAACCATGGCCAGGAAGGCCCCTGTGATGGAGGCTGTCCTGGTGCCGCCGTCGGCCTGGAGCACGTCGCAGTCAAGCCATATGGTCCTTTCCCCCAGGCCCGAAAGGTCCACCACCGACCGCAGCGCCCTGCCTATGAGCCTCTGGATTTCCATAGTCCTGCCGCTGGGTTTTAAAGTCTCTCTCACATTTCGGATTTCGGTGGCCCTGGGCAGCATGGAATACTCGGCGGTAATCCAGCCCTGGCCCTTGCCTCTCAAAAACGGCGGGACTTTTTCATCCACCGTTGCGGTGCAAACCACCTTTGTATCTCCGGTCTCAATGAGGACCGAACCCTCCGCATATTTGTTAAAATTCCGGGTAATGGTTACCGGTCTTATTTCATCGTTCGCTCTACCGTCAATTCTCGCCAAAAATCTCATCCTTTCTTGAATCAAAAGGGGTTCCCCAAGGAACGTAAAGGCTTTCTACAAACTTTCGGGATTGACATAAAGAGGCTTTAATATGGGGTTGTCAAGCACTGTACCTTCGGGCAAAACCCCCGCACTGCCTTCCACTTTCAGGCTCACCTTCTCAACCCCCGGGAACTGGGATACGGTGAGCACTATGGAATTTACCAGATCCTGTTCCACTTCCTGGCCGCCGCCATAGCCCTCTATTTCTTTTGAAAAATTAACGTTTACCTCGGCGCCGTTCTGGCTTACTTCTAGGACCTTCGTGTCTTTCGGCAGGAGCCCCGTCAGCCCCATGTTTTCCGCAGGTCCTTTTATGAGTTCTTCCAGAGCCGTTTGAATGGGATTGCCGCTTTTTTTTACCATCCGTGTAACCGGTACAAAATAACCGTAGGCGCCGTCGGCGCTGCTGCCCTTAAAGTACAGCGTAACAGGCATGGCGTCTTTTACAGCGGCACCGGCCGGTTCAAGATTTATCTTTTCTCGATAAAGTACATCCGCTATGGCGGTGCCCCTGGGGCACTTTTTCAGAGGCTTGCCGTCAATCAGAATCTGCACCTTCTCCACGCTGGGGAATTCGGTAAGGGTGTAAACCACGGAGTTTATGGCATTCTGTTCGGCGGTCTTATCCCGGGAGTTTAAAAATTCAGGGCTAAAATCCACCTTCGCCAGGCCGTCCTTTATGGTCATGCCCAGGACCTTTGTCCCTTCGGGCAAAGGCGGTTTCAAACCTTTATCCCGAAGCTGCGCCGCCAGTTCGGGGGTATTCACCAGGCACTCCAGGGCCGCTTTCCCGATGCCCTCCACCCACGGGATCTCTCTGGTGACGGGCACCAGAAGGTCATGCTCGTTGGCGAAATAAAACACCGTTTTTCTCATACCGGCCTGAGCCTTCTCCGCAGTCTCTTCCCCGGCAGGTGGCACGGCCTCTTCCCCGCGGTCCCTCTTTAGAAGCCCGCAGCCCGAAATGCTTAAAATCAGGGCGAGTATGGCTATCAGAACGATTACCCTTCTTGGCATAAAAAAACCTCCTCTATATAATAAATCTAATAAATATATATTAAGGAAGAGGTTTTTTATGCCATTTTTCAGCCCTTCAAAAAAGTTACTTGGCCTTCATGGTCTCTTTAAAGTATCCCCCTTTGGTGGCCTTTGTATCCATTATGGTAATAAAAGCCGATTCGTCCTGAACCTCCACCAGTTCCAAAAGGTCCGGCAGTTGCTTCCTGGAAAGGGATATCACCAGCACCTGCCTCGTACCTTCCTTGCCCATGCCCTCCAGCACGGTAACCCCGAAACCTCTTTGACGTAATACTTCGGATAATTTTGAATTCTTTGTTATAATCTGCACGGTGGTGAGGCCAATGGCAAGTTTTTCCTCCAGATAGCTTCCCACATAGTTGCCCGTGGCAAACCCCAGGGCGTAGGCCAGCAGGTTGGCTGGTTTGTTCAAGCCTCCCACCACCTGGTTCAAGGCGGTTATGTATACTATAACCTCGAAAAATCCTATAAGAGCCGCCTGGAGCCTGTTCCCCCTTACTATCATAAGAGTCCTGATGGTGGCCAGAGAGACATCCACAACCCGGGCGAAAAAAATAAACAGGTAGCCCCCCACAAGTGACAGCATATATTGCCCCCCTCCGGTTGACTCAAGGTAATAATATCAAAACCATTTACTGGTGTCAATGTGTGCGGAGGCTATTGACCCTGCCCGGTTATATAGTTTATTATCCCGCCGGCAATGCCTTCAGCGGCTTTTTGCCTGAATTCTTCTGTCATTAAAAGTTTAAGATCATTTTTGTTGGTCATAAAAGCGACTTCCACCAGGGCCGACGGCATCCGGGTTTCCCGCGTTACCACCAGTCCGGGCCTTTCCACTATACCTCTGTCCGGGAGACCCAGGCTCTGGACAACGGCTTTCTGTATGGCCATGGCCAGGGCTTTCTTTTCCGGTGCAGGATAATAAAGGGTTTCAGTCCCCGAAGTGTCCGGTTTCTCACTGGCATTATTGTGGATGCTTACGAACAGGTCGGCGCCCACCTCGTTGGCTATCCCGGCCCGGGTATAGAGGTTTACAAAAATATCCTTATCCCTGGTCATCAGGACTTTTGCTCCGCCGTCTTCCAGAAGTTTTTTGAGCCTCAGGGCTATATCCAGGTTCAGGTCTTTTTCCTGAACGCCGCCGGCTCCCGCACCCGGATCGCTGCCCCCGTGGCCCGGGTCTACGACGATGATTTTATTTTGCAGGGGGGATTTATAGATGATAAGCTCGATCCTGGAAGACGGGGGGGCTGTCAAAAGTTGGTAGCCGGTAAAGCGGTTGAGGTTTATTACCACCTGCAGGTTGTAATTTTTCAGGTCCTTCACCCTGGAAAGTTCGATGTAGTCAATGACACCGTCGTAAACATCTATTTTATCATTTTTCAGCAGGCTCTGGTCGACAGCCACACCCGGTATAACGATGCGAAGCTGTTTTTTTGCCACGTCTTCTTTGATTTCATATCCGATTTCACCGCTCGCGGTAATTTCCACAGCAGTCCGGTAGTTTTCACTTTTTACGTCCAGATCTTCCACTGTTTGAGGCCCGGAAAAAACGACAGATATAACGTTTTTTTCCTGGAATACCTGGTAGTTTACATCGGATTTCAGGTCAAAGACCACCCTCACCGTATCAGGGTTCACCGAAAACTGCCCGAGGCGGATATCTTTTACAAAATCGTTTTCGGGCAATTCCGGGGTTTTTGCCGAGAGAACCGCGCCTTTTACATCGAGCACCAACCTGTCCGGATCCGCCAGGAAAAAGTAATTGACCTCTGCAGGTTTGACGGTGAAAATTTTGGCCGCCACCTTTTCATCCCGGTCGTCAATCTCCACTTTGTGCAGCATATTATTAAAAGATATGATTATGCTCTTTTTATCTTCCGACCGGCTTATTTGAAAGGTCGCGTCCGGTTTGATTTCCAGAACGACCCGCGAAAGAGGCGGTTCCTCCTGGAGACTTTCAATAACCGCCGTTTCCATAAACTCGTCATATATGTAAAGAGCGCCGTCGGATGTGGCCAGTTGCGCTTTAACCTCCACCGCGAGGCGGTTTTGCGACTCTTCTTGCTTTGCTTCGTATTCCAGGGGGCTATCCCCTCTTATTACGACAGAATTCCTGCCGCCGATAACTTCATAGGAAAAATCCACTATGCGGGCGCTTATCCTGGTTATGATCACCCTTTTGGCGTCATTGTCCCAGGATACCTTCGCCCCCAGAGCTTCACCTATAAATCTCAGGGGGACCATGGTTCTGTTGTTCACTATTTTCGCAGGTACATCCAGGGTTATTTCCCTCCCGTCAACGCGGGCTCTGGAATCGTTTATCTTCAATAAAATCGTTTTCGATGGGGCTTTTACCGTAACCGTTTTTTTGACGTTGTCCCATAAAACCTCGGCTCCAAGGTTTTCGGAAACCACCCTCAGGGGCACCAGAGTGCGGCCGTTCACCATTACGGGCGCCACATCGGCATTGATTTTTTTCTCGTTTATGTAAATTTCAACAGGTTTTGGCGCCGCCTTTGCATGAGACGGAATAAAGAAAAGAAATGTTGCAAGAAATATGAGTGCGATTCTCTTGAGCATATAATTACCCTCCCGCATTAATAATATTTATTTCGACCCGCAAAGGTGAAATCCCTGCCAAACTGGAAAACGTAACATAAATGTAAAGAAATTGAAAATACAAATTAATAAAACCGGTCTTTAGAACCGGTTTCTTAAAAATCATATTATCCTTTACCACCTGTCATTGTTTTTTTTGGAAATTGTAGAACTTCATGCGGCTTATCGGTGCACTTATATTTGTGTGTCCTGTGATGGTTCCCATCACATTACCGTCGATGAGGAACTGGACTTTTTCTATGTCTTCGATATTCGTCAGAGTCTGTACCACCGATTCCACCGCTATTTTTTCCTGGTCCACCTTATCCACAAACCTGGTTATGAGATTCTTGCTCACATCGACATACGCTATGCCGTCTTTTATATAAAAATCTTTAATCTTGATATCCTTTGGAAAAATTCCGGTCAGATTTGTAAGTCCTCCGGGCCCTTCGATTAAAAGCTCCAGAGCGGCTCTGGCCCTGTCTTCGGGCGCCGGTGCGGCCGCTCTGTGGTTTTCGCCGCCCTGTGATACAATTTTTTGAGATTTTACCGTCACGGGGACTATGTAGTCTTTCATCTTGTCTGCGTAATATACGGTAATATAGGAGGAATAGGCTCCGCTCTCATCCACCGGCACCATAGGTACCGGCTTGCCCGAATCTTTTTCCACCACATTTATAAACTGCGGCCGTTCCAGAACATCCTCGAGCGGCTTCCCATCCACCGAAATCCTGACTTTGTGGATGTCGTCAAACTCAGTCAAGGTAAATACCAGTTGAGCTTTTCTAAAAGAGACTTCCTCTCCCTTTAAAAACTCCCCGGACACATCTATCGTAGCGGTATCGTTGGCTATGCTGAAACCTTTGATTTTTACGCCGGAAAGCTTGTTTTCGAAGCCTGCGGGCGCCTCCGAAAAAAGGAGCGATAAGGCCGTTTTCCCCGGTTCCCTTGTGGGTTCCACACCCAGGGTCACCGGAACCAGAAAATTATCCTTAATAAAATAAAGCAGGACCCTGTCCCGGGCTTCGCCTTCATATATGGAGGAGTTGTTTCTGACTGGTCCGGCTTTGGGCGGCTCCTGGTTTATCGCCGGGCTTTCGGCGCAGCCTGCCAGTACAAAGACCGCCACACACAGCGTCAGCCCAAATAAAAGCCTTGCCCTATTCACAGGTCCGCCCTCCTTTTAAAGAAAAATATACCTGGGTATTTAAATTTTACCATAAAAAAAGAATTTTTTCTACCTGTTTTGCAATTTTTTCATTTTTTGTTTTAAAATTCTTTCCTGCAGCTTTTCTTCATTCATGCGGTAACTGAGGGTGAACAGGCTCTCTATCAAATGCACATTTTCGACCACTATGTTTTTGGGGACCACCAGTTTAGCGGGGGAAAAATTCCAGATTCCTTTGACCGCTGTCCTGGCCAGTATGTCGGCAACTTCCTGGGCCCTGTCTTGGGGCACGGTTATAATGGCGATGTCTACTTCGTTTCGATTTATGTAATAGTCCATTTCAGCGGCGTCGAGAATGGGTATACCTCTAATCTTCAACCCCACAAGCCTTGGATTCACATCAAAAAGGGCGATTATCTTAAAACCGTGGGCCTCGAAATCTTCATAATTGGCCAGCGCCTGGCCCAGATTGCCCGCCCCTATGATGACCATCCTGTGAGGGTAGTTCAAACCTAGGATTTTTGCAATTTCATTGTATAGCTGCTCTACATTATAACCGTAGCCCTGCTGGCCAAATTCTCCAAAGTTGTTCAGGTCCTGCCTTATCTGCGAAGCGGTGAACCCCAGAATCTGGCTCAATTCCTGGGATGATATCCTTTCTACACCGTCCTTAAGCAGGTTGCCGAGACACTGGTGATATTTTGGCAACCTCTTGATGACCGCCATGGAGACCTTTTTGATGTCGTCCGATTCCATCGAAATCACCCGGCTTGTTACCAGTTTAACATAAATATATCACAACATTACAATACAGTCAAAGTTTTTCATTTCTCCTTTTCGCTTCATGATATTGAACCAGGTCGACGGCGGAAGGGATGGTGGAAGGATAAAAAAGGCAGGTAAAAATACCTGCCGCTTCATTCGCATTTCGGCTCAATCTTAAATAAAATTTTTAAACCGCAGTCCGGTCTGAAATTTCTTCATGCCATCGCCTTTTAATTATCCTGAACCGAAGTAAGCGCCTTTTTAGGAGGTTCTCCGGTCCAGATTTTATGCATGACGTAAACCACGGCGAAAAACAGCACTATCGTTATGACCCACACCGCATAGGGGTGGTCGAAGAATCCCAGGATTAAAAATCCCACCGCTGAAGTGACGGCGGCCGTCAGGGCATAGGGCAGCTGGGTGTTTACATGCTCTATGTGCGGACATGCGCCGCCGGTGGATGACATGATGGTGGTGTCGGATATGGGTGAACAGTGATCCCCGAAAACCCCGCCGGAAAGGACTGCGGCTATACACGGCAGTATGTTTATCTTCATGGCCACCACCAGCGGAACCACTATGGGTATCATTATGGCCCAGGTTCCCCATGAGGTCCCGGTAGAAAAGGCTATAAACGCTGAAAGCACAAATATTGTGAAGGGTACCGCCCAGGCCGGGAAGGTCCCGGACATTATGCTGGATACATATACCCCGGTACCCAGTTCTTGGCAGGTTTTGCCTATGGTCCAGGCCAGGGACAGGATAAACAGGGCCACCATCATGGATTTGGCTCCCTGGATAACCGCTTCCATAGAATCTTTAATCCTCACTACACCCCTTACGGAGTAGAATATGGCGGTAAGGAGGACCGTAATGGTGGCGCCCCACACCAGCGATGTGGCGGAGTCGCTGTTCATAACGGCTGTAAAGAAACCGGCCTTGCCGTCAAAAAATCCCCCGCTGTATGCCATGGCCAGAAGCATAATAACTATCAGCCCCAGCAGCGGGCCCACCATATCTATGGCCGAACCTTTTTCGGACTTTTCGAGGTTATCAAATTCATCCCCCGGAGGGTTTTTCATTATATTCGTATCCCACAGGCCTTCCCCCGACAGCGCTCTCCTCTCGGATACCGCCATGGGGCCGTACTCCAGATTGGTAAACGAGGTTATCAGCACCATCAGTACAATCAGCCAGGGATAAAAGTCGTACGGGATCATCTGTACGTAAACCGTATATGGATTGAGATTCAACTTATATTGTTCAAAGAGAGGTACCAGAAGGGAGGCCACATAAGCCACCCAGGTAGAAACGGGAACCAGCGTGCACACCGGGGCGGCTGTGGAATCTATTATGAAAGATAGCTTGGCCCTGGAAACCTTGAACCTGTCGGTCACCGGCCTTAAAGCCGTCCCCACGGTCATGCAGTTGAAATAGTCGTCCATAAATATCAGAACTCCAAGGCACCATGTTATAAACAGTGAAAGGCTTCTGCTCTTTATGTGTTTTTCAGCCCAGCGTCCGAAAGCCTGGGGCCCGTTGGCCCTGGATATCATTCCTATGATGGCCCCCAACAGCACCGTGAACAGTAACACCCGGAAGTTCCACGAAGGATCTCCGGCGGTGTTTATCAAAAGCTCCACAGCTTTTTTGAAGGCTTCCAGGACGTTGCCGCCGGTAAGGGTGAGCGCCCCAACTCCTATGCCTATTACAAGGGAGCTCAAGACCTCTTTTGTTATCATGGCCAGGCTGATGGCCAGAACCGGAGGCAGCAGCGACAGAAAACCGTAGTGGGCCGGTTTTTCTGCCTCTTTTGCTTCACCTTCGCCAAATGCCGGTATGGCAAATGACAGGATTAATAAAATAATAATACCCCAGACCAGTCCTTTTCCAATTCTCAAAGTCAATCCCCCTTTACAGTATTGTTTTTAATTATTTTTATTAACCTATGCCCCCTCTCTTTGGTGTTTTGTGCACCTGGTTAGTATAATATTGCAAATATTATTCCATTTATGTATGTTTCGATAATACTATAATATTGCGTATTTAATCAAAATTGCGCCGCCCTCATGCACAATAATATGCCGATTTTTTGGCATAATGCCCGTTTTTTAGCGTTAAAAACATTTTAGCAAAATCCAGGAAATATTTCAATATACTTTTAAAACAGCAAACCCCCGCCGGAAGCGGGGGTAAAATTTATTTTATATCATGGACTCGTATTCATCCAGCAGTTTCTCAAATACCTCGAGGGCTTCCATTACCGGTTCCGGTTCTGTCAGATCTACACCGACCTTTTTCAGCAATTCCAGGGGATAGTCGGAACTGCCGCCCGACAGGAATTCCCTGTACTTTTCCACGGCGGACATACCCTGGTTCAATATCTTTCTGGATATGGCTATGGCTGCCGAAAAACCGGTGGCGTATTTGTAAACGTAAAAACTTGTATAAAAGTGGGGTATCCTCGCCCATTCGTAATCTATTTCCGGGTCTATGACTATGTCCGGGCCGTAATATTTAGCATTTAATTCATGGTAAATCTTTTTCAGCAATTCCCCGTTCAGGGGTTCCCCTTTTTCCGCCAGTTCGTGGATTATTTTTTCAAACTCAGCAAACATAACCTGGCGGAATACGGTGCCTCTGAACTGATCCATGAAATGGTTCAGCAAAAACATCTTTTCCTCTCTTTCTCCGGCTTTTTCAAGCAATGAGTTTATGAGGACCGCCTCATTGCAGGTGGACGCCACTTCCGCCACAAATATGGCGTATTGGGCGTATATGTACGGTTGCCGGCTAAAGGAATAGTAAGTGTGGATGGCGTGACCCATTTCATGGGCTATTGTAAAGACATCGTCCATTCTGCCCTGAAAGTTGAGAAGCACGTAGGGATGTGTACCGTAAGCTCCCCAGGAATAGGCGCCGCCGGTTTTCCCGCGGTTTTCATAGACGTCTATCCAGCCGGATGCAAAACCCTCTTTTAAGATGTCGATATACTCTTCCCCCATGGGCGCAAGGCCCTCTATGACCATATCCCGGGCTTCCTCATAAGATATTTCCCGATTGTAGTTTTTTACCAGAGGCACATACAGGTCGTACATGTGCAGGTCTCTGAGGCCGAGGACCTTTTTTCTAAGCCTCACGTACCTGTGCAGGAGATCAAGCCTTTGATGGATGGCGTTTATAAGGTTTTCGTAAACCCGGACTGGAATATTGTCCGCAAAAAGCGAGGCCTCCAGACAAGACTCGAACTTTCTCTGGTTTTTATAAAAGATATCTCTTTTTACATTGGCAGACATGGCGGCGCCAAGGGTGTTTATAAATCCGGCGTAGGTGTTGTGGAGCGCCCTGAAGGCGGATTTTCTGACTTCCCGGTCCCGGCTTTCCATAAACTTCATGTAACGGCCCTTGGTCAACTCTACTTCGTCGCCGTTTTCATCCCTTATGGAAGGGAACCTTATATCGGCGTTGTCCAGCATTCTGAAGATGTCGCCGGGCGCCTGGGCCATTTCACCGGCATCGGCCAGGATCTTTTCGCTTTTCGCATCCAGAATGTGGTTCTTCATCCTGAGCAGATCTTCTATGTAATGTCTGTACAATTTTAACTCTATATTCCCATCGATAAAATTCAACAGTTTTTCCTCCGGCAGCGCCAGAATTTCCGGTTCAATAAAGGATAGGCCGCCTGCCACCTCCACCGAAAGTCTCACAGCCCTGTCGGCCAGCGCCTGGTACCTGGCGCGTGTGTTGTCTTCGTCTCTTCGCATCCTTGCATAGGTAAAAAGCCGGTCGTTTAACCGCCCGATTTCGTCTTTCAGCTTTAGAACCCGCATGAGGTTACCGGGTGAATTGATCCTGCCCCGGAACCCTTCCAGTTTTAAAAGCAGATTTTTTACCCGATTGAAATCCCTTTCCCATAGTTCATCGCTTTCGTATATATCCTCCAGTCTCCATTTGTATTTGGCGTCGATCTCATCTCTTGACGGCAGCCCGCTCAAAGCACATCATCCTTTCTCGAGATTTCGCTTTTTATTATACCCCTTTGTCCGCCGAATTAGAAAGGCCAAAGGCATAATTGAATACCTTTTTCTATAAGTTCTATGTTTTAATATAAAAAAATATGAGGATTTCTTGTATCCTTACGGCAGGAAAAAATGTATTAATATTGTAGGCCGAATAAAGGGGGCATAGATTAAGTGAAAACTTTCAGGAGGTATACCAGGATAACCGGCGGGCATTACATGGCAATGTTTATCATCAGGCGTCGCTCCGAGCCCAATTTTGCCTGGATCGTCTCCCTGTGCATATTTGATAGCAAAAGGGAATGCGAATACTGGTTCAGGCATCAGGAGCAGGTGGTAACAAAAAGACACTGCAGCTGCGGTCTGGAGGGGGTTAGGCTTGCCCTTCTATGGTTGAAGGATCTGGAACGGAAGATAAAAAGAGGCGACTTTATCGTCATCTACTGGACCGACGAGAGGAGGCACCGGGCGTTTAGTTATCTAAAAAGATTCGGTTATACGGAAGGGACATTTCTGGACAGACCATGTCTTATTTTTAGAAAATCATCCTAGCTTTACTTAATTTTCTGAAAAGGTCTTTCCGTATGTGTATATTCCAATCGATCCTGTCACAAAGTAATAAAAAACATAATAAAAGCCACCTGTTCCGATATTAAATCAAACAGGTGGCTTTTATTTCACCTGATTTTATTGTCTGAACGGTGCATTACAAAATAAATTGGTGGACGAGATGGGATTCGAACCCACGACCCCCTGAATGCCATTCAGGTACTCTCCCAACTGAGCTACTCGCCCACACGCAAGATATATTATACTTGCTTTTCCTCCGCAAGTCAAGTGGTTATTTCAGCAGGGGTGTGGTTATTTCAGCAGGGTGTGGTTATTTCAGCTTTCTATTAATTTCTCTCAATTGCTTCAATCAGCTTTAAAAGAACATTTAGGTATTCACGACAGGCCGTATAACGGCCTTTTTTTGCATTTTCGTTTGTAAATCCCTCATAAATTGCAACATAAACAAAAAACACAGAGCCTCAAAACCGCTCTGTGCCTTGCTTTGGATATGGTGGGCGCGGCAGGGATCGAACCTGCGACCTCTTGAATGTGAGTCAAGCGCTCTCCCACTGAGCCACGCGCCCGTATCTGGTGGACGTGAGGGGATTCGAACCCCTGACCCTCTGATTGCGAACCAGATGCTCTCCCAGCTGAGCCACACGCCCAAAAATCTGCTTCTGACGTAAAATTATTATAATACAAAGTCCGCCAAAATGCAACCCTGAACATAAAATCAATCAGAATCATTTCAGCGGTCCGATCCTGTTTAACGGCCAGATGCGATACGTGGCCTTCCCGACAATAAGCCTTCTTGGGACAAATTTGTTCTCCCAGAAACGACTGTCCTTAGAGTTGTTCCTGTTGTCGCCCATCATAAAAAAATGTCCCTCGGGCACCCTGTAAGGTCCGAAATTTCCCAGCATCGGTTCCTTCAAATACGGTTCGTTCACCGGAACGTTGTTCCTGTAAAGGGTGCCGTTCCTGATTTCTATCACGTCGCCGCCGACTCCTATAAGGCGCTTTACAAATGTCTGCCTCGTGTCGTCGGGAAATTTAAATACAACTATGTCGCCCCTCCGGGGTTCTCTAAACCTGTATACGTACTTGTTCACCAGTATCCTGTCGCCGATTTCGATGGTGTGGATCATGGAGCCTGTGGGCACTATCATCGGCTCGAAGACATACCCTCTTATGGCCAGAGCCAGGATAAGCGCAAAGGCGATAGCCTTGATCCACTCCAGTATCTCTTTTTTAACGTCTTTCTCCATGTCATCACCTGAAGTAAAATTTTGTAAGCATTAAAAATACCACAATCTATTATAACATAAAAACAAAAATAATAAATAACAAAGGCTTTCATAATTAAATTAAAAATAATCCTTTAGTCCTTCAAAAATGGAAGCGCACAGTTTGTGCTGAAAATCCTGGGAAGTAAGAAGGGCTTTATCCCCGGGATTTGTAATAAATCCCAGTTCCAAGATGACGCCCGGGGCATTTGTATTAATCAGCAAAAATAAGGAAGAATTGGGCAGAGGCAGCCTCGACCTTATTTTCTCGCCCGAAGACGTATACGCCTCTTCCAGCCTTTTTTGCAGTAAAGAGGCCAGACGCCTGCTTTCTTCGCTTCCCCTGAAATAAAGCACCATAGGTCCGCGGGTTTTTGAGGAGCTCTTTTCGGCATTGACGTGAATGCTTAAAAACACGTCCGGCCTCGCTTTATTAATGATATCCGCTCTTGCAATCAAATCCCGCTTATGGCGGTATTCGCTCTTGCTGTTGAGATGGTCCAATGCGGTATCGCTGGTACGGGTCATTATCACATTTGCGCCGTTTTTTTCGCACAACCTCTTTAGCTTTAACGAAATCTGGAGGTTTATATCCTTTTCAAGGGTGCCGTCGTCATCGTATGTGCCGCCGTCGATTCCTCCGTGGCCGGGGTCTATTACTATAACCCTGCCGGTTAAAGGCGCCATCATACGGAAGACATTGACGGCACGGCCAAAAACTAAAAACCTGCACACAAAGATCAAAATCATCATACCGCATAAAATCAGAATGACAGGCGGTTTTTTCCACATGCCGCGCCTTTCATAAGCGTTCACAGGAACATCCCCCCACAACGAGTTTATAATTTAAAAATATTTTTTTATGGGGGAAGATATTACTTTAGTCGCCAAATCATTTTATGAGAAATACTGTTCGCATAATTATTTGTAAGGTTTTTGCTATATTTGTCAAGTTTATAATTTTATACCTTACATTTTGTTGACATTCATAATCAAAAGGCGTATTATTTTTGGTAAAACAACAGCAGCAGCTCAATGCATTTCTATATTTTGATTAAAACCTTACAAGGAGGCGGTAATGTATGTTAAGTTTAAAAGTTCTTGCGGTGTTGTAAAAAAATTATATGCTTGAAAGGAGCGGATAAAATTGACTGATTTGAACATGTTGCTCGATACTGTTTGGGTACTTATTTCAGCTTTTCTCGTGTTCTTTATGCAGGCAGGGTTTGCTATGGTGGAGACCGGGTTTACCCGGGCAAAAAACGCAAGTAATATAATAATGAAAAACCTCATGGATTTTGCCATCGGTTCTCTTGTGTTTTTTGCAGTCGGGTTTGGAATAATGTTCGGCAAAGATTGGGGAGGTTTAATTGGAACTTCAGGGTTTTTCGGTTCTTTAGACTTGCCTCACCTGGGATTAAAAATCCCGACAGAAGCCTTCCTCATTTTCCAGACGGTGTTTGCCGCAACGGCCGCTACAATAGTTTCCGGTGCAATGGCCGAGAGGACAAAGTTTATTTCTTACGTGATATACAGCGCCGTAATAAGTCTAATAATATACCCCGTGGCAGGTCACTGGGCCTGGGGAGGCGGCTGGCTTTCCAGGCTGGGATTTATTGATTTTGCAGGTTCTACCGTAGTTCATTCCGTAGGCGGATGGGCCGCATTAATGGGAGCCGCAATGGTGGGGCCTCGCATAGGCAAATACGGCGAAGACGGCACAGTTAACAGCATTGCCGGTCACAGTATAACTCTCGGGGCGCTTGGAGTATTTATCCTGTGGTTCGGATGGTTCGGTTTTAATCCGGGCAGTACTCTCGCGGCGGTTCCGGATATCGGCAGAATAGCAGTTACTACCAACCTAGCCGCCGCGGCAGCCGCCACCACCGTCATGATTGTAAGCTGGTTCAAATACGGCAAGCCGGATGTAGGCTTGACTCTAAACGGCGCTTTGGGCGGGCTTGTGGCAATTACCGCGGGAACGGCGGCGGTCAGCTTATGGGGCGCTGTTGCCATAGGCGTAGTTGCAGGTTTAGTAATTATGTATGGGATTGTGTTTATAGACAGGGTATTAAAAATAGACGATCCAGTAGGGGCTATAGCTGTACACGCTCTCTGCGGTGCCACAGGCACTCTGCTTGTAGGGATATTTGCCGTGGACGGCGGGCTTCTTTACGGCGGCGGCACAAGGTTGCTTCTGGTCCAGGCCGCAGGTGTCCTGGCCGTTGCCGCATGGACATTATCCACCACCTTTATACTGTTCAAGACTCTTAAAGCCACCGTGGGCCTGAGGGTCAGCAAAGAAGACGAAATTTTGGGCCTTGACCACAGCGAACACGCAACCCAGGCATACGCCGATTTCGTGCTCAACGGTGTAAAAAAGGCGGCGTGAAAGTAAAAACAGGCGGCGTAAAAGAAAAAGGCCGTACAGCCGCAGTGCTGCACGGCCTTGAAACCTATTTTTTATTATTTTTTACTTTCGGCTCCCGCCGGATGTACTCCATCGCCCTTCTGAATAAAGCAGATTGAATTTCCGAATATGAAAGTTGCTCCGGCAAATCCGTAAATACCTTTATCTCTTCCACCTCAGTATCCTGAAGCGGTCCCAGTTCCTCCGCCCGGGCATAAAAAAGCCTTCCGTAACCCGTGCGGCCGTTCTCTGTAACCGAATAATCGCACAGGGGAATAATATTAAATCTCAATGCACCCGTTTCTTCCGCAAGCTCCCTGCATGCGGTCTCATTTATATCTTCATCTTTTTCCCTGTGTCCCGCAGGCATTTCCCATGCCCTTCTGTCTCTGTTTTTTACAAAAATCCACCCTTCCTTATAGCCGCAGCATATTACCGCAATCTCATGTTCAGATGTCTTAACGGTCCCGATGCTGTAAAAATTTATTTTCAAACCATATCGTCCTTTTTTCTTCTATAATAATTCAAACCTCTTGTAATAAGAATAACAACTCAAGGGCGCTTGAACAGTTTCTTCTCCGCAACACATTCAAAGCTTTCGTAATTAAGAATAACAACCAGTATTTTTTTGTCAATAAGCGGATTTAAAAAATTCTTCCGCGCTGTGATATAATGTTTTTAGATAACCGTGGCGGGCATTCTGGAGTTCCGGGAAGCCTCCTTCCAGGAGGCAAAAAGCCTTCCATGCGATTTTCTCCAGGCCCTGAGCGATTTTTTCTATGAGGGAAAAGCCGTGACTGAACAGGTGTGGTATGATTTTTGCAAAAAATGGTCGGAGAAGCTCTCCTGCGACCCGGACCTGCTGTCCCGGCTGGCTCTGGACTCCGGCCTGGTGGGAAGGTTCATCGGTCTCAAAAGCGACGAAAAATTCATTCATTCGATTTCCTACGGCCCCATGGAGCCGCTCGGCACGATTATGCGTGAGGCCGCATTTAAACTTGCCGGAGAAAATCGAAAATGGCTGGACTCCATCATGAATGCCTTCAAAGACATTGAGGTCAAAACCCCGGAATCATCCGGGCCTTCAGTGGAAAGCTCGCCGGCGCGGATGGCCGGAGGGGGGCCTGCCCTGACAGGCGACGCAAAAGCCGAAGCGCTCAAGACCGTAAAGCGGTTTTTGCAAAACAAGTTGACTGAAATAGCAGAGCTTCATGAAAGCGTCGGGGAAAAGGAAAACCCGCCCATAAGGACTTCAGCAGCGTGCGGCTCACCGAGTCCCTGCCCTGGACTTTTAGATGGGACAGGACCAACGACAAGTTTCGCCTGGCGGTGGATTTCCTGCTGTCAGTGCCGAAAGTAGCCGGGAGGTCGCCGGAAGGCTTTGAGTGGAAGGAGCTGGGTGTACAGGCGCAGCAGGCTATAGGCGGTTCCAAGGTGTTTGACAGAGACAGGGAAAAACTTCTGGACAATTGAAAAGCTTATCCCCCCTGCCGGAAGGATAATCCCCACCGAAAATCGGGCGCTGCTCATCAAGATGTATAAGACCGGATGGTTTAGGAAGGTCATAACCTTTCCTGTCTTGATTATGAAAAATTTACGGAAAAAATAAAAGAAAGGCCCGACCTCTTAAACCGGGAGCAGGAAAGCCTTCTCGACGGGCCCGACGACTGGGACAGGGTTTTTCGGATTTATTAAATACCATGTTATTCCTGAAGCTCCGCTTCTTTATAGCCTTCCCTCGTGACTTCATACACCTCGCTCACGGTCCGGTTGGGCAGCACGCCGGGATTGGCCACGATGCACAGGAATTTG
The DNA here is from genome assembly GCF_049310025.1 of Thermorhabdus hydrogeniformans. Lineage (NCBI taxonomy): Bacteria > Bacillati > Bacillota > Clostridia > Thermosediminibacterales > Tepidanaerobacteraceae > Thermorhabdus > Thermorhabdus hydrogeniformans. The sequence continues at coordinate 41,493 of NZ_JBJYKD010000005.1, forward strand.
GAAAAGCGGTTGAGATACTGGTCGCCGTGGACGTTGGGGGATACGATGATGAGCTTGCGGTCCAGCACCTCCCGGTATAAATCGAAGATCTCGTGTTTTCTCTCCTCGTCCAGGGCGCTGTCAAACTCGTCCAGCACGTAAAAGGGAGGCCTGTCTTCTATATCGCTCAGCAGCGCCAGGGCAAACACCAGGGAAACCGCCGCCCTTTCCCCTCCGGAAATTCCCTCGCCTACAATCCTGCCGCTTTCCGGAAAGATCTCTTTTCGTCTGTTAAATTTTCAAATTCTGATGATTTTTGTTCCGGCATAGTTTCACCTTAAGTAACGTTCACCCAGTTATTATTAAAAAGCTCCGCCATCTCGTCCACGGTCACAGCAACGGCTGCATTTACATCTCCGGAGCAATGCCTAAATAAAATAATGCAGTCCAGCTACAACCGAATATCGTTTTCCTTTATTATAAATGAAACATATTGTATAATACAAGTTTTTTTATATCTTGTATTCTTTCAAGCAATTGAAGGAATTATAAGACGAATTGCTGCAGGGTAGGATCATCTGCATCCCGGACGGCTCCGCCCAAAATTTCCGCAAGTTCAAGGAAAAGTCGTTGCCCTATATTTTTTTGATTGATATAATAAAAACGAGATTTAATATAAATGACGGTGATTACATGGTATATAATGAAAATATTGAAGAATGCATTTCCCAACTGAAGACCTTCTCATCGCGCCATCGGCAATATCTTAATCGTGTACTAACGCGTATACATGAATATTATGGAAATTCACTCTTGGGCCTGGCAATTTTCGGTTCCTATGCCCGTCTAGAAAACCGGAAAAATTCCGAACGGCAATTTCTGGGAGTGGGAAACGGAAAAAGGAGAATTTTTAGGGGGGACTCAACTGTGAAGGTTGACGGCTTAACTTTATCGTATCTTGAAAAAGCTAGAATCCGTTTTAAAGCACTGGGCTTTTATAAAGAAAATCATGCTTATTCAGATGTGGTAAGGGAAGCTCGGGAAATGGTAGAACTGTTATTGAAAGCTGTGTTGAGAGCTATAGGATTTCAAAACGCCTGCGCAAGGAAAGAGAACTTAGTTTTTGCGGTGCAGAAGATTTTGTACCCACTGAAGAATACGGCCCTGAAGATGCAGAAATGGCCATTGAAGATGCGGAGTTTGTTTTAAAAACCGTTGAGGAAGCATTTAAAAAGGGTGTATAGGTTATAATAAATTTCAAATTGTGAGGAGAAAAAAATGCGCATTGAAATTTATCCCACCGCACAGAGCGTGAAAGATCTGAAAGGTAAAACCGCCATAGTACTAGATGTGCTGAGGGCAACCAGCGTCATAACCACTGCTCTGAATAACGGTGCCGAAAGGGTCATTCCCGTGCCTTCGGTGGAGGAGGCTTTTCATCTGGCGAGAAACCTTAAGGACAACGCTGTTCTGGGGGGAGAAAGAGAAGCGGTAAAGATTCCCGGTTTCGACCTGGGAAATTCGCCGCTCGAATACAAAAAAGAACTGGTGGCGGGAAAAACGGTTATCCTCACCACCAGCAACGGCACCAGAGCCGTAAAGGCCTCCGAAAGTGCGGAGCATATTCTGATAGGATGTTTTTTAAACGCCTCCGGTGCGGCCCTAAAAGCCCTCGAACTGGCTTTTTCCTTAAAAGCCCCCGCTGTGGCGGTGGTGTGCGCCGGCACGCTGGGAGAATTTTCGCTGGATGACGCCACATGCGCCGGTCTCATCGTGGATAGGATGGTCAGTTACATGGAAAAGAAAAATGAAACCCCGGAGCTTTCGGACCTGGCCTTCGCCTGCCGGGACATTTATCTGCAACACCGGAACGACCTGAAAGCCTTCATATCCCACGCAGGCCATTACAGGAGGCTTATGAGCCTGGGCTTCGATAGGGATATAGACTACTGTCTGCGGCAGGATGCTCTGGACTGCGTGCCGGTGTATGACAAAAAAAGTTTGGCTATAAAGCCATCGGCGGGCTAAACCGGAATAGGTTCTCGCTGATGGAAGGTTGTAAGTTTCGGCAACAATAAAATCTGAAGCAGGCAAAAGTTTAAAATCCTACCGGGATATACTTGAAATAAGATAGTGACCGTCCTTTTCCACAAAGCTTATTTCCACCCCTTCAGCAGGGCCCGAGATTATCTTTATGGGTCCCCGGCGCTCCACCAGCGGATCGTTCAAATCTATCTGCCACCGTTGGCCCAGCGGTTTTTGCATAAGTTTGAGCTCTTTTGCCCTGTGCCCAACGAAGGAAACCCCCGCGCGCACATGAGGCCATCGGGCGGAGGGGCGGGATGAAGACCATATGACCTTCCACCTGCCGTCTTCCAGGCGCAGCAGCCTGTATACGGGAACGGGACTTCCGCTGCCGCCGGTGGCGGAATCATATATTACACCCATCTCCGCCGCATCGTTCCGGCCCGTGGAAAGGCGGGCGTTCATGACGGTGAAGGTTGGGGAAAACCTGACGCCTTTCAGGCGTCTGAGAGCCCTGTCGGCCGGCATCAACGCCAGGGTCTTCTCGCTGGAGTCTTCCTTAAAGAGGCTCTCTGTTATTTCCAGGAACTTGCGGTAAGAATCCTCCGCTTTATCGTATTGTCTGAGCCCTTCATAGCTCTTTCCCAGGTTGAGCAAAGCCTCGCATTTTATGGCGAGACCCATCGCCTCTCTGAATTAATTTTATTTTGCATGGGTATATTTTATTATTTCCACGTCCTGAAGAATTATCATAAGGCCTTCCTGTATCATGTCATTCAATTTGGCCACTATGGCTTCAATTTTTTCAGGAACATCTACTATCTCCAGAACTACTGGCAAATCTTCGGACAGCCTGAGTATCTGAGTGGTATGGATGCGGCTGTTTGCGCCAAATCCTTCAATACCCCTGTAAACAGTCACACCCATCATACCTTCTTTTTTGATGAGCTTTACAATTGCATGAAAAAGCGGTTCCCCGTGCCATTTGTCAGACTCGCCGATAAATATTTTGAGCATTTTCCCTTTACTTTGTGATCTCACAAATCCACCTCCTCACACAAGGATTTTGGCCAGGGTTGTTCCGAGCCATACAGCAAAAAGTCCGATAAAAAGATTTAAAATCACATTAAGCCCCGCGAAGAATAGATTCCCCTCACGCAAAAATTGAAAGGTTTCATAAGAAAATGTGGAAAATGTTGTAAGCGCACCCATGATTCCTGTGGTTACAAATAACCTGATATTGACGTCGAGGGTTCCCATTTCGGCGCCGTAAGTCATAACAAAACTCATAATAAAACATCCTGTTACATTTACTATAAGTGTTCCATACGGGAAAAACGGGCCAAAAGATTCCACCGCCCACCCCGATATAACATATCTTAAAATTCCTCCTATGAAACTGCCAATTCCCACTGCCAGTGTTCGTATTATCAACCACACCACCCTTATTTTTTGTGATTTTTTAAATGAATAAAGCTCCTACTTTTTTTAATTAAGTTAAAGTAGGAGCCATCAGCATTTCGCCATGTGGTGAGCCCCATCACCGTAAATTATAAGCTGAATTTAAAATGATTGTCAGCATAAATATAAATGCAAGTTACATACGGCTGCAGCTTCGACAAACATATATGAATATATTATAACATGAAAATATTATTTTTTCTATTATAATTTTTAAATGGCTTAAACTGACGGCCCATTGCTAGACAGGCTTTTTGCTGCAAATAAGCTCTTTCCTTTATCTGCCCGCCTATGCAGCAAGTCTTCTATAAAAACGGCTATACCGTCTTCATCGTTGCTGGCGGTAACATGGTCCGCCTTCTGTTTCACCAGCTCCGGCCCGTTACCCATGGCCACCCCGAGTCCGGCGTATTCCAGCATGGGTATGTCGTTTATATTGTCGCCGATGGCTATGATCTCGTCCCTCTCTATGCCCAGGCTTTCGGCCAGCACCGCCAGGCCCCTGGCCTTTGAAACTTCCCCGTTTAATATATCCACGGTATTTTTGATGGCCGTCGTCAAGAAAATCCTGCCCCCAAATTTTTGGGAAATTTCCCTTTTAAAAACATCCAGTTCCTCCGGGTCCGCCGAGACGACTATTTTGGCCGGAGGCCCGTCCATCAATCTGGCGGCCCCGAAAAGGTCGCCTCCATTTTTTACGGGAACAAACACCATATCCCGAAGATAATTATAACATCCCCGGATGGAGTATCTCCTGGAAAGCTTTATGAACCGCTTAATTTGCAGCAGGTGGTAATCTTTTCCGGCAAATATCTTATAATCTTCCATAAAAATCTGCACGCTCAAGCTCCTGTACTTTGAGGCAATCCACAAAATATCCAGAGCTATCTCCTTGGGCAGAGGTTTAAAAAAGGTGGTTTCTCCAGTATATACATCTTTTATCAGGGCCCCGTCGTTGCATATCAGAGGTGCGTTTATACCTATAACCCTCGCAATACGCCTGGCACTATGATAAAACCTGCCGGTGGCGATAGTAACCTTCAGCCCTGACTCCACAGCCGCCGCCAGCGCCTTCAGGGTGCGGACGGTAACGGTAAAATTGCTTGTGATGAGGGTACCGTCAATGTCAAGAGCTATCAATTTAAAATCGCGACTCATTTAGATTCTCCTTAATTTTTGTCACCGCGGGTGTAAATTTCCCCCTGGCAACAAAAGGGAATTGCAAAATATCCTTCCCGCTGAAAATTCCTTAATTATCCCATTGTTTTGTTGACTGCCTTTCTCCAGTCCAGGTCTCCCCTCATTAATCCCTTTATAAGGACTTCAGCTGTAGCGAGGTTGGTCGCCAGAGGCACATTGTGAACATCGCAAACCCTCATAAGGGCATTTATGTCCGGTTCATGCGGCTGAGCCGTCAGGGGATCTCTCAAAAATATGACCAGGTCTATTCCCTCTTCGGCCACCATACCCCCTATCTGCTGGTCTCCCCCCAGCGGTCCGGACCGGCACCGATGAACTTCCAGCCCAGTGGCCTCCATTATAAGTTTTCCAGTTGTACCCGTCGCGTATAGTTTATGCTGCTTGAGGATATCCCTGTAAGCAATGGCGAATTCTATCATTTTTTCTTTCTTGGCATCATGTGCTATAAGGGCTATATTCATGCCTGCCGACCCCCGCAATTAATTATAATTAATTATGATTTTCCATTACATATATTCTACAATCAACTTTAGTTTTCCTGGTTCAAAAAAGCTCACGCGGCGCTTATGGTTCAAGCCGCTGGCTGCGTCTGTGAATTCCGCCAGATGGCAAATCTGTTTTCCCGGGCTGACTTTAGCAAACGTTCCATTTGCCGGTCCTGGTTGTCCGCGTCGGCCTGCTTCTTGGAGGATAGCCGGGCGTAAAGCACGCCTAATTTTTTTGCCGCTTTGCTGATGGTTAATAGTTCCTTAGCTTTATGGTAACTGTTTTGTTATGTTTGGTCAATATTTGTCGACCTGTTGGTATCTGCTGCAAACCTCCGGAAGTATATCTGAGCCGATTTTAAAATACTCCCGCCCCAAAGCGGGAGTTAAAAAATATTCATGAAGACACCATATCGGTTATAATCTCAATGAATTTCTGGCCAGCCCGGCGGGAGATGTCCAGCACCTCCTGGTGGGACAGGGGGCTTTGGGAGATGCCCGCCGCCATGTTGGTGATGCACGAAAGGCCGAAAACCCGGATGCCCATCTGTCTTGCGGCTATAACTTCCGGAACCGTGGACATGCCCACGGCATCGGCTCCGAGGATCTTAAGCATCCTGATCTCGGCGGGGGTCTCGTAGCTCGGACCCTTGAGATAGGCGTATACCCCTTCCTTATACTCCGTGTTGTTTTTTGTAAAAACCTGCCTTGCCCTGTTTATTAGTTCCCGGTCATAGGCAAAGGTCATATCGAAAAACCGGGGGCCCAACTCGGGGATTTCGTCACCTGCCGCCGGATTTTCACCGGAAAGATTTATGTGGTCTTTTATCACCATCAGGTCGCCGGGTTTTAAGTCGGGGTTAATGCCCCCGGCGGCGTTGGTGACAAAGAGTTCCCGGATGCCCAGCAGGCCCATAACCCTCACTCCGAACACCACCGAGGATACGGGATAGCCTTCATAAAGGTGAATCCTCCCCTGCATCACGACCACATCTCTGCCCCGCAGCCTTCCGAAAATGAGATTTCCCTTATGCCCCTTTACCGTGGACACCGGGAAACCCGGTATTCGGGAAAAGGGTATGGCGATGCCGTCCTCCACCAGCTCGGCCAGTTCCCCCAGGCCGCTGCCCAGGACAATGCCTGTAGACGGCCTTGTCTCTGTTTTTTCTTTTATGTATTCTACGGCCTTTAAAACATCATCAAGGTAAGACACCCTTTCACCTCCTCAAAATTCACCGCAAAATCCTGTGCTTGAAGCTTTCGCCGCATTCCAATCTTTCGCATCCCAGGAGGTCGGCTACAGTCTGGCCGATGTCGGAAAACGAGGAAAGCACGCCCAGGTCAACTCCCTTTTTTATACTTTCACCGGCTACCAGCACCGGCACGTATTCCCGGGAATGGTCGGTGCTCTCGGTGGTGGGGTCACAGCCGTGGTCGGCTGTAATCACCAGCACGTCGCCCTCCCTTAAGTTTGACAGAATCTCGGGGAGCCGCGCGTCGAAGTCTTCCAGGGCCCGGGCGTATCCGGCAGGGTCGTTGCGGTGGCCGTAGAGCATGTCGTAGTCCACCAGATTGGTAAAGATAAGTCCCCGGTCCAGCCTGCCCATGGCGGCGATGGTCTTGTCCACGCCGTCCATGTTGCCCTCGGTGTGGTATGCTTCTGTAATGCCCTGGCCCGCAAATATATCCCATATCTTGCCCACCGCCAGCACCTTCATGCCTGCCTGCTGCACCATATCCAGCAGCGTCTTTTTCGGGGGCTTGAGGGAAAAATCGGCCCGGTTGTACGTCCTCACAAAATTCCCCGGCTTCCCGACGAAGGGCCTGGCAATCACCCTGGCCACCGCATGTTCTCCCCGCAGTATTTCCCGGGCAATCCGGCACATCTCGTAAAGGCGCTCCAGGGGTATTACCTCTTCGTGGGCGGCAATCTGGAACACCGAGTCGGCCGAGGTGTAGACTATCGGGCAGCCGGTGTTCATGTGAAGTTCCCCCAGTTCCTTTATTATCTCGGTCCCTGAAGCCGCCCTGTTCCCCAGGATTTTTGTCCCGATCCTTTTTTCAAATTCCCGAATCACTTCTTCCGGAAAGCCGTGCGGGTATACGGGAAACGGTCTTTCGGATATAATGCCCGCCAGCTCCCAGTGGCCCGTGGTGGTGTCCTTGCCCGCCGATTTTTCCGCGGCCTTGCCGTAAGATGCTTGAGGATTCGCCTCCGGCGCCACCCCTTCGATGGGGATTATGTTCCCCAGGCCGAGCTTTTGCATGTGAGGAAGTTTCAGCCCTCCCACCGCCCTTGCTGTGTTGGCCAGGGTGTTGCTCCCCTCATCCCCGTATTTTGCGGCATCGGGCAGTTCTCCTGCACCGACGCTGTCGAGAACGATTAACACTACTCTCTTAACCATGTCCACCAGCCTTCTTTCTAAAACTCCCGGATGCCGTCCCGGGTTATCCTGGCCCGAATCACTTTCCTTTTTTCCACTTCCTGCTCTGAAAACTCATAAGCCTGTGCCACTTCATCCACAGCCCATTTCAACCTCTCTTGATCATCGGCCAGCACCCTGGCAAAAGGTTCGCCCTTTTCAATCCTGTCTCCCACTTTGGCATATATCCATACACCCACACCCGGGTTTATCACATCGTCTTTCTTCTGCCTGCCGGCGCCCAGTTTCATGGCGGCAAGCCCTATCCTCATGGCATCAATTCTCTTTACATATCCGCTTTTATCTGCCGCCACTTCCTGCCGGAATCGAGCGCCGGGGAGCAGGGAATAGTCGTCCAGCGCCGCGGGGTCTCCCCCCTGGTTAAGTACGATTTGCCTGAATTTCTCCATGGCCTTCCCGTTTTTAATGTTGTCTTCCAGCATCTTTTTCGCCCTCTGCCTGTCCTTTTCCACACCCGCAAGGCACATCATCTCCGAGCCCAGCTCAAGGCAAAGGCAAACCAGGTCTCTGTGCCCCCGGCCTTTCAGAGTTTCCGCCGCCTCCATCACCTCTATGGCGTTTCCCACCGCTGTGCCGAGGGGCTGGTCCATGTCGGTGATGAAAGCCACCGTCTCCCTGCCGGCCAGATTGCCGATTTTTACCATCAATTTGCCCAGTTCCAGGGCGCCTTCATATTCTTTCATAAATGCGCCGCTGCCGTATTTTACATCCAGCACGATTTTGTCGGCGCCGCCCGCTATCTTCTTGCTCATTATGGAGCTGGCAATAAGGGGTATGGAATCCACCGTGGCGGTCACGTCCCTCAAAGCATAAAGTTTTTTGTCCGCCGGCACCAGGTTCCGGGACTGGCCCGTGATGGCGGCTCCCACCCGGTTTACGCTGCGGGTGAATTCCTCAGCCGAAAGCTCAGTCCGGAATCCCGGTATGGACTCCAGCTTGTCAATGGTGCCCCCTGTGTGGCCCAGGCCTCTCCCGGACATCTTGGCCACCCTGACCCCGGCCGAAGCCACCAGGGGTATAAGCACCAGGGTAGTGGTGTCGGCTATGCCCCCGCTGGAGTGCTTGTCGACCTTGATGCCATCAATACCCGAAAGGTCCACCATCTCACCGGACCCTGCCATGGCCATGGTAAGGTGGGTGGTCTCCTCTTCATCCAAACCCCGAAAATATACGGCCATAAGCAGGGCCGATACCTGGTAATCCGGAATATCTCCCTTTACATACCCGCTTACCACGAATTGTATTTCCTCTTGCGACAGCTTATGTCCCCTTTTCTTTTTTTCGATGATGTCAGGCATGAAAAGCATACAATTCACCTGCCTGTAAGTGTTTTTTCACAGCCTGAAACCGTATGGCAAAAGCTCCTCCACGGTCATGCGCCTTACCCTGGAGCCGTCCCTGTTGGAAAGGTATATGACGGCTTTGGGGGCGAGCTCCAGCATCACCTGGCGGCAGGCCCCGCAGGGCGACACCGGTTCATCCACATCCGCCGCCACGGCCATGGCCACTATGTCTTCTTTGCCCTCGGAACGCGCCTTAAAGAGGGTCACTCTCTCGGCACACATGGTAAGGCCGTAAGACGAGTTTTCAATGTTGCACCCGGTGATCTCCGATCCGTCGGAGCACAGAACGCACGCCCCCACGGGGAAATGCGAATAGGGCGCATAGGCGAATTTCTTAGCCGAAACGGCCTTTTCTATCAACTTATTTTCATCAATTTTCATCTTACACCACCCTATCTATCCTTCAAAAAATTGTTACCCTTCTATATTCTTTCCGCCAAAATGTTTTCGCAAAATGCGTCTTTGAATCTGCGGCTTCGCCGTTCGACGATGCTGCGGCGATTTCCGGTGCGGGCATTGTAAACACTCTCCTGAAACAGTATATTGCAACGCTTATTTGGACCTGCCGTGTTTTTTTGACTTAGACTCTCTTCCTCACTATGTAAAACCTGAATTTCTGCGGAGAGAAAAAGTTGGAAGAATACAGCACCGGCACATCCCTGTCATCGTAGTGAAGCTGGTCCAGTAGCAGCAACACTTCGGACCTGGAACTCATGTGGAGCTTTTTGTAAACCCCGGCGGTCTCTGCTTTTATCGGGATTATGTCGGATACTGCATAAGAGATGTATATACCCAGTTCCTGCTGCAGACAGTCAAAAAGCGATTCACGCTCCAGGAGAAAGTCTTCCCCCATATATTTTGCCGGTATCCTGTCTATGCAGAAAAGCACCGGCACGCCGTCGGCGGTCCTCACCCTCTCAATCCTGTATATTTCATCATCTTTCGATATTTTGAGCATTGCGGCCTCTTTTTCCGATGGAAGGGTTTTTTGGATGCAGACATCCTTTGTGCCCGGTTTCATGCCCTGTTTTTCGATGAGCCTTGTGATGCTGGCCAGCTGCTCCATGCCGCTCTTTATCACCGGCGGTTTTGATACAAAGGTACCCACACCGTGGCAGCGCTTTATCAGGCCTTCATCCTCCAGTATCCTGAAGGCCTCCCGCAGGGTGGCGCGGCTTACCCCGAGCTGCCCGGCCAGGGCGATTTCCGATGGCAGTTTTTCTCCTTCCTTCAGCCTGCCGCTGGAAATCATGTCTTTTATCTGGTTTACCACCATTTCATACCTGGGGGCCAGGTTCACGTTCCCAACTCCTTCGCATTTTTCACAGTCATATCAGCCGGAACTCCTGTCGTACGGCACGCCGTCGGCCGCCGGCGCGGTGGATTTCCTCACCACTCCGGTGAGCACCACCAGTGTGAGGACGTAGGGAATCATCTTAATGAACTGATAGGGTATGACGCCCCCCTCCACCACCCTGAAGCTCAGGGATTCGGCAAAGCCGAAGAGCAGTGACGCCCAGAAGGCGCCGCCGGGCGTCCAGTTGCCGAAAATCACGGCTGCCAGGGCTATAAAGCCCTTGCCCTGGGTCATGCCTTCCACGTACATGCCCGTATGCTCCAGAGCCAGGTACGCACCGGCAAGGCCCGCCAGGAGGCCGCTGATGAGCACACCTGCATACTTCATTTTGAATACGTTAATGCCAAGGGTGTCCGCCGCCAGAGGTTTTTCACCCACGGACCTGAGCCTCAGCCCGAAGACGGTCCTGTAAATGATGTAGTTGGAAACCGGCACCAGCAGTACGGCCAGAATTATAACCGGCGAAAAACCGGTCAAAAGGGGCTTTAAGAAAGAACCGTCGGGAAGAGGAATATTAATGGGCGCAAGCCCCTGGACATGCGGCGAGGTGGAAGCCTTCTGGAATATGGCCTGACTCAAAAACCGCGAGCTGCCGTAGGCCAGGATATTGAGGGCCACGCCGCTCACCACCTGGTCCACCCTGAAGGTCACGGTGGCGACGGCGTGTATCAGGGCCAAAAACAAGCCTGCTGTCATGGCGAGCGCAAAACCGCCTAAAGGCCCGTAAAAATAAGATCCCAGGGCCCCCCAGAAGGAACCCACTATCATCATGCCTTCCAGGCCGATGTTGACAACCCCAGCCCTCTCGGTGTAGACGCCCCCCAGGGCCGCCAGCAGGATGGGTATCGCCATCCTGAGGCTGGAAGCAATGAGTTCGGCTGCAAACATTTAAGCCACCTCCTTTTTTTCCAGGCGCTTGATAAAGTCGTTCATCACCTTCACCACGATGACGATGGTGAGAATCATGGCGGCCTGGAGTATTACCACGGTGTCCATGGGCACATTGAGCAGAGTCTGGATGCCCTCCGCGCCTCGCTTCAAGAATCCGAACAGTACGGCCGAAGCTATGATGCCGAAGGGGTTGTTCTGGCCTATCAGCGCCACCGCTATGCCGTCAAATCCATATCCTCTTGGAAAATCCAGATCCATGTACTTGAAATAACCGAGAAGGTCCGAAAGACCCACCATGCCCGCAATGGCTCCGCTCAGCAAAAAACCCGCAAAATAAACCCCCGCCGGGTTTATGCCCGCCGCCCTGGCAGCCTCGGGATTGTGGCCGACGGCCCTTATCTCATAGCCGAAAGGTGTGCGGAGGATGAGGTAATACACCGCCATCGCCAGGGCAATGCTTATGGGGAAAAACCAGTTGAGGTACACGTGCTTCGGCAGGTCGATACCGAAAATCCGCAGAAAATCGTGCATCCTGGGTATCAGAGCGGTAGGGGCGAGTTTCGGGGTGCGCATGGTAAACGACCCCAGGCCCTGTATCATTTTCTGACTTCTGTCCAGGAAGACATCGGATATCATGTAGTGTATAAAAGAATAGGATATGTAGTTGAGCATTATGGTGCTGATGACCTCGTGAACACCGCGCTTCACCTTCAGGTATATGGGTAGAAAGGACCAGGCCATCCCGCCGATGATGCCCATTAATATTACCAGGGGCAGGTGGACAAATGCGGGCAGCCCCTTTATGGAAAATCCCGTCAGGGCGGCCAGAAATGCGCCCATGAGGTACTGGCCCTCTATGCCTATGTTGAAAAGCCCCATTTTAAAACCGATGGACACTGCCAGCCCGGAAAATATCAGCGGTGTCGAGTTGTAGAGGATGATCGCTATGCTGTCCGCCCGGCGGAAGCTGAATTTGAACATGGTGTAAAACACCTGCCAGGGGCTTTTGTTAATGGCGATGATGACAAACGAACTCAAAAGGCTGGCAAGAATTATGGCCAGCACCGGCGCCAGGATCTTTAAAGCCAGAATCCTGTAATCCCTTTTCATGCGCTTTCACCCGCTTTCTTTTCTCCTCCGAGCATGTAAACGCCCACGTCTTCGAGGGTGACCTCCTCGGGTCTGAATTCCGCCACTATTTTGCCGTTGTACATGACCCCCACCCTGTCCGAAACGGAAATCACCTCTTCCAGGTCCGCTGAAATGAGCAGCACCGCCCTGCCCTCATCCCTCTTTTTCAAGAGTTCCTTATGGACAAACTCCGCGGCGCCTATGTCAAGGCCCCGGGTGGGCTGTGAGGCTATGATGACCGAAGGCTGCTGCGACAGCTCTCTTCCAAGGATGACCTTTTGCTGGTTACCCCCCGAAAGGTCGTCCACAGTCTGATTGATGGAACTCACTTTTATGGAATATTCTTTAACCTTTTCGTCGGTGAAATTCATGGCATCCCTGACCTTTAAAAACAGGCGCCGGTAAAAGCGCTCTTTCCGCTGGAACCCCAGTATGGCGTTTTCCCACACTTTCATGGGCAGCACCAGGCCGTGCCGGTGCCTGTCTTCCGGGATATAAGCGATGCCCAGGTCTTTTATGCGCCTTAGGGAAAGGCCCGCAGTGTCGCTGCCGCAAACCCTTACCTTCCCTCCGGAAATCTCCCTGAGCCCTATTATGGCCTCCGCCAGTTCCTTCTGGCCGTTGCCCTCGATTCCGGCGATGCCGTATATCTCGCCGCCCCTCACTTCGAAGGAAACCCCGCATACCACTTCCTTGCCGTCCTTTTCTTTCACCTTCAGGTTTTCCACCGAAAGCAGGGGTTTGCCCGGCCGGGCGGCTTTCTTTTCCAGTTTCATCAACACCGGCTTCCCCACCATCATCCGCGCCAGCTGCTCTTTTGTCATCTCTCCGGGCTTCATGGTACCCATTACCTGGCCCCGCCTCAGTACCGTGATCCTGTCGGCTATCTCCAGCACCTCGTCCAGCTTGTGGCTTATAAATATTATGGTCTTGCCTTCCTTTTTGAGCAGCCTCAAGTTCACAAAAAGCTCCTTCACTTCCTGAGGCGCCAGCACGGCCGTAGGCTCGTCCAGCACCAGGATGTCGGCTCCCCGGTAGAGCACCTTAAGTATTTCCACCCTCTGGGCCTGGCCCACCGATATGTCTTCCACCCTGGCGTCCAGGTCCACGGAAAAATTGTAAAGGCCCATGAGTTCCTGGATGGTTTTGCGGCACATGTCATAGTCCACCGCAAAATTTTTCCTCTTTTCGGCTCCCAGGATGATGTTCTCCAGCACGGTAAAGCGATCCACCAGCATAAAATGCTGGTGCACCATGCCTATCCCCAGCTCTATGGCCCTGTGGGGAGAATTTATCCTCTGCTTTTTCCCGAAGATGTAAATCTCTCCCTCGTCGGGCTGGTAGAGCCCCGCCAGGATTTTCATGAGGGTGCTCTTGCCCGCCCCATTTTCGCCCACAATGGCATGGATTTCTCCCTTATGTATCTCCAGGTTTACATCTCTGTTGGCCACAATTCCCGGAAACCGCTTGGTAATGTGTTTTAAAGTTACGGCGAAATCCAAAATTTTCTCCTCCCCCGTAGCGTAGCGTTTTTCTGAAACTGTGTCACCCCACGGCAATCCTTTTTAGCATCCGGCGCTGTTTTATGTAATTCTACCCCCTTTTAGATTAAATGTCTGACATCTGACATCTAAATTTTAAAATAATTTCTACAAGCGGTCAAGGATTGCTGTTCATTAAATTTAAAAAATTAATTCGCTTTTGTCGTCTTATCCTGCAAAAACCTTATTTTTTATAAAACGGAAAAAAACGCCCCGGCTTTTGGCCCGGGGCGGTAAAATCGGCCCGATCACATATTGCGCGCCACCTCGTAGGCATCCCAGATGGCGTTCATGATATTTTGCGGGTCTCTCGCATCGCCGATGAGATATAGATTTGCAATTTTCCCGGATAGCGAACGGTAAAGGGCATTATCCGGCCTGTATCCCGCGGCGACGACAACGGTGTCCGCCGGGAGGGTGGTCCTGGTGCCTGAGTCTTTTCTCATGACCACGGCGCCGTCTTCTACCACTTCCAGGAGATATGTGGATGTCATTATATCCACGCCGTGAAATTTCAGGAGGTCTATGAGCATAATCCTGTTCATGTGCGGTACATATTTGCCCGCCCGGATAATATCCGACAGCGCCTCCACTATGGTCACCTTCTTGCCCTGCTTTGCAAGCCACAATGCCGTCTCAGCCCCAACAAGGCCCCCGCCCAGCACCACCACCGTATTCCCGGCCTTCTTTTTGCCCAGGAGCACATCCGAGGCCGTAACCACATTGTCTCTATTTATTCCCGGTATGTCCAGCATTATGGGCACCGAGCCGGTGGCCACAACAACCTCATCGGGTTTTTCGTTTTCCACCATATCCGGGGTAACTTCCGTATTGAGCTTGACGTTTACTTTGAGTTCATTTATCTCATTTATATACCAGTCCAGGAGCCTCCTGTCATCCACCTTGAAATCGGGGACCGAGCCCTCGACAACGTGTCCGCCCAGCCTGTCGCTCTTTTCGTAGAGGGTAACCCTGTGGCCTCTTATGGCGGCGACCCTGGCCGCCTCAAGCCCTGCGACCCCGCCCCCGACAATCATGACATTTTTTGTTTTGTGAGCCGGTTCAATGGCGTATTCCTTTTCACGGCCCGTGGCGGGGTTTACCGCACACGACAGGGGTTTGGACTGGAACACCCGTCCGAGGCAACCGTCGTGGCATCCTATGCAGGGGCGTATTCTCGCCGTCTTGCCCTCCATAACTTTCTTTGGCCAGTGAGGGTCGGTCAGCAGGCCCCTGCCAATCCCTATCATATCGGCCTTGCCTTCTTCAAGGGCCCTCGCCGCAAGTTCCGGTATTTCCAGCCTGCCCGCAACTATCACCGGGATTTTTACAACCTTTTTCAGCTTTTCGGTAAACGGCAGGTAGCAGCCGTGCTCGTGATAAACCGGCGGGTGAGCCCAGTACCATGCATCATATGAGCCGCAGTCGGCATTGAGCTCATCATAGCCAGCTTCTTCCAGTATTCTGGCCGCCTCCAGGCCTTCTTCAACGTCGCGGCCCCGCTCGACGAAGTCCTCTCCGGGAAGGCCTCCCTGACCCCAGTCCTTAATGTAGCTTTTTATGCTGTACCTGAGGCCCACTGGAAAGTTTCTGCCAGCATTTTTCTTTATCACGTTCAATATCTCTATGGGCAGCGTCAACCTTCCCCTTAAATCTCCACCATACTTATCGATCCGCCTGTTGAAGAACGCAATCGTGAATTGATCGAGCAGATAGCCTTCGTGCACCGCGTGTATTTCTATGCCGTCAAATCCGGATTCAACGGCTATCTGGGCCGCCTCGCCAAACCTCTCCACTATCCTCTCCACTTCCTGCGTAGTAAGCTCCCTGCATGTTTGCGTCGGTTCCCAGTAGTTCGGGATGGCGGATGGGGCAACGGGCAGCCCCTCGATAAATCCCGGCGCCCCGCTCCTTCCCAGTCCCATGGTCAGCTGGAGAAAAATCTTCGCCCCGTGCGCGTGTACGCGTTCCGTCAGTTCTGTGGCGGTCTGAATAAAATGCGGCGGATTTAATGTGGCGCAGGGAAAGCTGGGCATTTTCAACCGCTCGATTTCATTTTCGGCCTTAACTATGCTTGTGATGATAAGCCCCACTCCACCTTTGGCCCTTTCTACATAGTAGTCGATGGCCCTCGCGGTGAATCCGCCTTCCGGTGTGGTCAAACCAAGAATCCCCATTGGCGCCATGGCAATTTTGTTTTTAATCTCCACCTTGCCGATTTTAATAGGTTGAAAAAGGCTTTCGTACGACTTCTTCACAGGTAAACCTCCGTTCCCATTTTTTATCTTTTACATTAATTGCTGTTATTTATTGTACCTGGAAATTTTCATTTCTATGCCGGTTACCACCAAATTCTCGCCATAACGGGGGTATTTCATTTCCCGGCAGTGACGCCCCGGCGCCTGACCGCTTTTCATTAAAATGATAATTATTTATCTTCATAAAAAAAATTTTTTATCATTAGAAGGATTTTTTGCTTTGGTGTAGAATATAACATATGTTAAGGAGGGGTGTTATGGAGGCAAAGGAGAACCGGTTAAAAGCCTATATCCCCATGGTGGATTTTATCGCCGGAATCATGGGGCCGGATTGTGAAGTGGTGCTCCACGATACGTCTAACCCGGAGCATTCCATCGTTGCCATAAAAAACAACCACATTAGCGGCAGGCAGGTGGGCGGGCCGCTGACGGACCTGGGCCTGAAGATATTGAAAGAAGGTGCTTATGAAAACCAGGACTATCTTCTGAACTATCCCAGCAAGACCAGGGATGGAAAGCCGCTGCGTTCATCTACCTTTTTCATAAAAGATTCGAGCGGCAGGCTCACAGGCATGCTCTGCATAAACATCGATCTTACCGCCGCCATTTCGGCAAGAAAATTTATTGAAAATTACATAACCGGCGGGCGGAGTGAAGCCGTCGGGATGGAGCCGTCAGCGCCGGACCTGACACCGCACCACTTGCCCGAACACTTCAGCAGTTCCATCGAAGAACTTGTATACACCATTATAGAAAAAACCATTAACGATTTAAATTTGCCGCCCGAGAGGCTTTCTCCGGAAGAAAAAATGAATATAGTTCAGCAGTTAAATGAAAAAGGGGTGTTTTTGTTAAAAGGTGCCGTATCGGAAGTGGCCAAGCACCTGAAGGTGTCGGAAAACACGATTTACAGGTACCTGAACAAAAAGGATTAACTTCAAATCCCGTGATGGAAGTAAACAATGTTATCTGTAAAAGAATTTTATAAAAACATATTTTGATGAGGGGGAAAAATAAATGAAGAAGGTAATCAAAACCGATCTTGCGCCAAAAGCCATCGGGCCCTATTCGCAGGCTATCATGATGGGAGATTTTCTTTTTGCGTCGGGCCAAATAGCTATCGACCCGAAGAAGGGCGAACTGGTGGAGGGAGGGATTGAGGCCCAGGCCACACAGGTCATGGAAAACATCAAGAACCTGCTGGCGGCGGCCGGTATGGATTTTTCCCATGTCGTCAAAACCACCATATTTTTGACCGATATGAACAACTTTTCACTGGTCAATGAAATATACGGAAAGTATTTCGGCGAAGAACCGCCCGCCCGTTCCTGTGTGGAAGTAAGCCGCCTGCCGAAAGGCGCTTTGATCGAGATTGAAGTAATAGCCCATAAGTAATATAAAAAACAAAGCGGGAGACTCAGTTCAAAAGTCAATAGGAGCAGGAGATGAACCGTATGCAGGTCACTTTGCAAAATATTCGAGAGGCGCGGGAGATTTTAAAAAATGTGGCTTACAAAACCGGCGTTGTCCACAACACAACTTTCAGCGAAATGAGCGGCAACTCTGTATACCTGAAGATGGAAAACCTCCAGAAAACCGGTTCTTTTAAGCTCAGAGGCGCTTTTAACAAAATAGCCCACCTTACAGAAGAAGAGAAAAGACACGGCGTTATCGCCTCCTCGGCGGGAAACCACGCCCAGGGCGTAGCCATGGGAGCCACTTTCTACGGTATAAAGTCAACCATCGTCATGCCAAAACACGCGCCGCTTTCCAAAATTTCGGCGACAAAAAACTACGGCGCCGATGTGGTGCTTTTCGGCAACGTATATGATGAGGCTTACGCAGAAGCCAAGCGCCTGCAAAAAGAAACCGGCGCCACCTTCATACACCCCTTTGACGACCCTCACGTAATTGCCGGCCAGGGCACCATCGGGCTAGAAATCCTCGAAGACCTGCCTGATGTCGACGCCATAGTGGTGCCCATCGGCGGGGGAGGTCTGATTTCCGGGGTATCCATCGCCGCCAAGAGCATAAAGCCCGGTATAAAAATCATTGGGGTACAGTCCAAAAACATGCCATCCATGGCCGAATCCGTGGAAAATAAAAAAATAACCACCGTCGACGGCATGCCCACCATAGCCGACGGCATCGCCGTAAAGACCCCCGGCGAACTCACTTTCAGCATCATTCAAAAATACGTGGATGACATCATAACAGTCGACGAGGATGAAATTGCCAACGCCATTCTGCTGCTTCTGGAAAGGGCCAAAGTGATAGCCGAAGGGGCCGGCGCCGCGCCCGTAGCGGCCATATTGAACCGCATGGAGGATTTCAGGGGTATGAAAATCGTGGCCCTGGTAAGCGGCGGCAACATAGATGTCAACATGCTCTCCAGGATCATAGACAAAGGCCTTGTAAAAGGCGGCAGAAAGATATTCCTGGACACCCTCATCCCGGACAGGCCCGGCACCCTCTGGAGGCTTTTGAATCTGGTGGCCGAAACCGGCGCCAATGTGCTGTCGGTAACCCACAACCGCTCCACCCGCGACGTAGCCATAGGTTACGCCAAAGTGGAGCTGGAACTGGAAACCGTCAATGAAGAACACGTGGAGAAAATAAAAAGTGTTCTTACCGAAAAGGGCTATAATTTTGTAATTCTATAGTCAAAAAGGGTTTTAAATTTTAAAAAATTGTATAAATGACGGAGGTAGAAATATGAAGAAGTTGGGTTTGCTTCCCAGACTTATTATTGCAATCGTGCTTGGTATAATAATAGGAAGCATTGCTCCGGCAGTCGTTGTCCGGATTCTGGCCACTTTCAATTCCCTTTTTGGAAATTTTCTAGGATTCGTGATACCTCTGATTATAATAGGATTTGTGGCTCCAGGAATCGCAGAGCTCGGTAGCGGGGCGGGAAAACTCCTGGGGATAACTACTACTCTGGCCTATATTTCCACCCTCATAAGTGGTTTTTTTGCTTTTACCGTAGCCACCAACCTGTTGCCAAAAATCATTAATTTTACTAGCCAAAATTTTGCGGTCACCAATCCGGAAGAGAAGTTGCTCAAACCCTTTTTCACCGTGGACATGCCACCCATCTTCGGCGTTATGTCAGCCTTACTCATTGCCTTTATCATCGGCATCGGTATGGCTACGCTGAAAGAAAAAAACATGTATAATTTTATGTGCGAGTTCCAGAAAATAGTCCAGATCGTAATAGAAAAAGTCGTTATTCCCCTTTTGCCTTACCATATAGCCGGTATTTTTGCCAACATGACCTATGCCGGTGAAGTGGTAAGGATTCTATCAGTCTTTGGAAAGGTCTTCATTATAATCATCTCATTACACTTGGTCATTATTCTGTTCCAGTTTTTCGTAGCAAGCGTTTACAGTGGAAGAAGCATGATTCAGGCTCTGAAAAATCAAATACCCGGATATATTACAGCTCTGGGTACCCAGTCATCCGCTGCCACCATTCCAGTCAACATGGAGTGCGCCAAAAAAAACGGGGTATCACCGGGTATCCGTGAGTTTGTAATTCCGCTCTGTGCTACTGTTCACCTTTCCGGGAGCACCATAACCCTTACAACCTGCGCCATCTCCGTTATGATGCTCAACGGAATGCCGGTTACCCTGGCGGGAATGGCGGGTTTTATATTCATGCTGGGCATTACCATGGTGGCGGCCCCCGGTGTACCCGGCGGTGCGGTTATGGCGGCACTGGGAATCCTTCAAAGTATGCTAGGGTTCAACGATGCCCAGCTCGCACTGATGATAGCCCTCTACCTCACCCAGGACAGCTTCGGCACTGCCTGCAACGTTTCCGGTGACAATGCGATTGCACTTATCGTCGATAAAATAGCTGGACCGCACGGAAAGCTTAAAACCACCTGAAAAAAGCCCCCTTTACGGGGGCTTTTTTAATGTTTATGATTATACGACATTTTTCTCCGGCTCTTCAATTCTCTTTCCCCTCACCGAGGATGCCAGCATGCAAAGGATGTCGACTACTGCAGCCATGATATACGCATCCCTCAAACCGTACATGAACGCCGCATCTTCGAGGGCTTTTCCCGTCAGAGGTAAAATCCTCAGATAATATGAGTGGCGGAGGGTAAATATGCCGCTGCCCAGGGCGACCCCCAGAACCATGCCCGTATTCCTCATGGTGGCCAACACCCCCGAAGCAATGCCCTGCCTGTTTTTCGGTGCGCTGCCCATGACCGAACTGTTGTTGGGCGTCTGGAAAAGACCGTTTCCAAGGCCGAATAAAACCAGCCGCCAGACCACGTCGAAAGCATTTACATCGAGAGTAAGGGTACTCATGAGATACAAAGCCACCGCACTTAATAATGCGCCGCCGGTGCTCAAAAAAAGCGGCCCCATTTTATCCGAAAGCACCCCGCTGACAGGGGCCACCATCAGTACGGTGATTGGAAAAGCGGTCATTATAAGGCCTATTTGATTCGTCGAAAAGCCCGCCTGCGTTAGAAAAAAAGGCGTCAAAAATATCATTGAATTCTGGGCGATAAAATTAAAAAGGCAGCTCAGGTTGCCGGCCGAAAACATGCGGTTTCTAAAAAGCGAAAGGTCCAGCATGGGTTCTTCCGCTCTTTTTTCTTGGATTATAAATGCCGTGAACGCCAAAATGAAGACGATTAACAGCATGTATCCCGTGCCGGAACTCCAGCCGATTTCCTGGCCCTTGCTGATATATAAGAGGAGCGAAGCTAAAAAAATAAAGCCAAGCACAGCGCCCGGAGGATCAAACTTTTCCGGTTTGAGCCTGCCGTCATCGGGAAGAATCTTTCTTGCCCACAGAAAACCGCCTATGCCTATGGGGAGGTTTATGAAGAATATGTAACTCCAGCCAAGGCTGTAAAGCAGAAATCCGCCAAGAGAAGGCCCAACGGCAAGCCCCACCGCCACGGCCATGGCGTTAAACCCCAGGGCTTTGCCCCGTTCGGAGGGAGGGAAGGTGCCGGTAATTATGGCCGGCGCCACGGCCATCATCATTCCAGCCCCTGCCGCCTGTATGGCCCGGGCCAGGATCAAAACACCGATAACCGGGGAAAGGCCGCACAAAGCCGAGGCTACTGTAAATACCAGCATGCCCCACAAAAAGAGCTTCCTGTACCCCAGCATATCACCCAACCTTCCATATGTAAGCAAAAGGCTGCTCAGGACCAGAAGGTAAGACATGGAAACCCAGCTGACCGTCGACATCCCCACATTGAATACCTTCGAGAGAGTCGGCATGGCCACGTTCACCACACTGCCGTCGAGGGGGCCCATGGCACTGCCTATGAGGACCGCCAGCAAAACTTTGTACCTGTTCATATTATCCTCTATTCCGTAACTTCTGGCCATCGAACTCCATCTCCCCCGCTAAGTCATTAAGAAATATAAATTCTCTATTTTTCGGCTTACTCTGATTCCTTTCAAAAGCTGCAAATCTGATTCATCCGGCGTATCATAACATGAACACGCATCCCAGAGCATTATATCAAGGGCTTTTTTTATTTTATTATAAACAACCAGTTTTTTCAACCATTCCCGGAAACCGTGAAATTATTCAACTTTAGAAAGGTGGAAACGCTATTAATTGTGAAAAAGAACATTTTCCTTTTTATGTGAATTTTCTTGAAATTTCAATAAGGCTATGGTAAAATATAATCACTAATCAACCGGCGGCGGTCCACCTGCGGCGGGGAAACCGTCCGGTGCGGGTGCCGCGGGTAAAACAAGTGAAAGGGTGACCCTTATGCCAGCTCCCAAAAAAGTGAACTATACGGAAATTGCCGGGTGTGAATTTTTAAAGTGTGAAGACACCTGCTACGGGCCCATCTGCTACTGCGATCTCGAGGCCTGGGGCAATAAGGCGCCATGCAGCGATGCCGTAAAAGAAACCTGTGAAAAAGAGCATCATATCATAATGTGAAAGGGGCTGGATTGTGATTTTTCCGCCCCATTTTTGTTATAGCAGCTCTTCCCTTCCCATCTTTTTTAATTTTTCCACCACTTTTTTTACATCCTGAGCCTTTTTTTTCGGGCACACCAGCAGCGCGTCGCTGGTTTCCACCACGATCATGTCTTCCAGCCCCACCGCCGCCACCAGCCGGCTGTTGGAGTATATGATGGAATTCCTTGTTTCGATCTCTACAAAATCGCCCCTGGCGATATTTCCGTTCTCGTCGGGCGGAAAAACGCTGCCCAGCGAATCCCAGCTACCGAGGTCGTTCCAGCCGAAATCTCCAGGTATAACCACCACTTCCTGGGCTCTTTCCATGATGCCGTAGTCTATGGAAATGTCCGGCAGGGTGGGATAAATCTCTTCCACATACCGCATTTCTTCCGGCGTCCCCAGATATGGCTCTATTTGCGCCATTTTGTAGTACAGCCTGGGCAAAAACCTTTCAAAATTGGAAAGTATGACCGACGTCTTCCATACGAACATACCGCTGTTCCAGAGGTAGTTGCCGCTTTCAAGGTAGGTCTTGGCCTTGGGTACGTCGGGTTTTTCCACAAATTCCAGCACTTCATAGGCGGTCTTGTCTTCGGCTGTCAGGGTTTTGTCCCGGTCAAATTTTATATAGCCGTACCCGGTGGAAGGGAAAGTGGGAGTTATGCCCATGGTGACCAGCTTGCCTTCGCGCTCCGCAATACAGCACGACGCCTTCAAAACCCTCTGGAATTCCTGGGTGTTTTTTATGTAGTGGTCCGACGGGAAAACCCCCATCACGGCGTCACCGATTCTCTTTTTAATTACAAAAGCTGCGTATGCGATACAGGCGGCGGTATTTCTCCCCACCGGTTCCACCAGTACATTTTCGGCGGGTATTTCATCCGAGACCACCTGTTGAAGCATCTTTTCCTGCACCTTGTTGGTGACTATCAGTATTCTCTCCGGCGGAATAATATCCTTTATCCTCTTTATGGTATCGTTAATCATGCTGTCCTCGCCGGTAATGTTTAAAAACTGTTTGGGAGTGGATACACGGCTTAAAGGCCAGAAACGCGTGCCGCCGCCTCCGGCCATTATGACTCCGTATGTCTCCATAAAACTACCCCCCTTAAAGTAAAAGGAATCTAATTTATTTTTCCCGCAATACGGGAAAAATTTTCATGACTTCTTCATCGGATACCTGCGGAAACTCTTCATAAAACTGCCCCACCGCAAAAAAGGGCTCCTCCGAACAAAGATATACCACTTCATTTACCTGGGGCTCGAGTTCTGCAAGGGTATCCGGGGCTATCACGGGCGAGGCCAGTATAATCTTTTCCGCCCCGAGGTCTTTCAAAAACTTTACGGCGGCCCTGACCGTATAGCCCGTGGCTATACCGTCGTCCACCAGCAGGGCTTTTTTGCCGGCCAGACTGTGATATTCGGCCTTCCCTCTATATTTTTTGAGCCTTCGATTGATCTCCTCCATCTTACGCCGGGCTTCCCTCTCTATATAATCACTACTCACATTAAACATTTTTACGGCCCTTTCGTCCACAATCACGCTCCCGGTAGGGCCCACTGCCCCTATGGCCAGTTCCTCGTTAAAGGGCGCCCCGATCTTTCTTGCCACCACTATATCCATCGGCAGATTTAGGCGGTCGCAGATTACATCTGCAATGACCACCCCGCCCCGGGGTATGGCGAAAACCACGGCGCCTTTATCGTTTTTATACTTTTCAAGGGCTCCGGCAAGTTTCTCCGCCGCATCGCGCCTGTTCCTGAACATAAACATCATCCTTATCACAAGCCCGACATGCCCGCCTCTACGCGACCATTATAGATGCGCACTTTCTGAGGGTTGTTTCTGAAAAAAATTTTATATTATTATCTGATGCATTTCAAGATATGATGCATTTTAAGCGTTATCAGAAAAGATATCCTTTTTAATCCCGTCGTATTTAAAAGGCTATTGAACAAAAATCTTTCCTTTACATCAATACATCAAAGATAATATATTATATTTCTGGTGATTTATCTCCAAAAAACCCTCCTGAAAGAATAAAAGAAGCCACCTCAACATGGCTCAAGCCGCCCGGCGGCTCTATATTCACCGCAACACCCCGATGTACCGGCTGGACAAAATCGCTTCTCACACCGGCCTTGATCTGAGGAATTTCAAAGACGCAATAAAAATGGAGGTTTACTTCCAGTTATATGGTTTGGAATTATTCAAATAGATATTCAAGCAAGAAGCAGGCGCTGTGGGTATGGATGTCTGAATGCTCCAAAAAAAGAGATAACATGAAAGTTATCTCTCCACATTCTTCACAAAAGGTGTTTCGGACATTGCGGTATCTTCGCCTAATCAACCCGCATCGCATTTATTTAAGTTAATAGTGAGTGCCCGACACCAAATCGAAGACGATGCAGTTTTTAATCACCCTGCCTTCTTTGTGCTCGATTAACGCTTTTTTAATGTCTCGAATATCATATTCATTTTCTACGAAGTCTTCAGAACTTATCACTTTTCTCTTTAGTAATTCAAATGCCACCATTACATGCTTTGGTGTTGTATGGAAAACTCCCTTAATTGTCAATTGTGAATAATGAATAACTCTGGTATCTATAGATACCGTCGTCCCGGCTTTTGCTCCGCCAAAAAGAAGCACTTTGCCACCTTTGCGGGCCATCATTATAGTTTTCTGCCACGTTTCCGGGAGCCCGACGGCTTCTATGGCTACGTCCACACCGCGTTGGTTTTCGGTAACTTTTTTTACAGCCTCAATTTGATCGTTTAATTTTGAAGCGTTTAAGACTATGTCCGCTCCCAGCTTCTCGGCCTTTTTAAGTCTTTCATCGTGTAAGTCCACAGTAATAACTTTTGCACCTTTTAGGTGTGCCAGTTTTGTAAACATCAAACCTATAGGGCCCGCTCCATTGATTACCACCACCTCGCCCGGGTGGATGTCCGCTTCTTCTATGCCGTAAACTGCACAGGAAAAAGGCTCCATAAGCGCAGCATCTTTAAAAGACAATCCTTCCGGCAGTTTAAAAGTGTTTTGATCCACTATCTCCTGTGGAATTCGCTGATACTCTGAAAAAGCTCCAAGATTAAATTTTATATTTTCGCACAGGGAATGCTGGCCATGTTTGCAAAAATAACACCTATTACACGGCGCCGAATTATGAGCAACAACTCTATCGCCGACCTTAAATCCATTCACTCCTTCACCTACATATGCCACTTCTCCTGCGGCTTCATGCCCGAATGGATATGGCGGTTTCCACAAAGGATAACCTCTTAGATACGTTTTTACGTCTGTTCCACACGTCAATGCCACCCTGTTTTTTACAACTATTTCGCCGTAACCGGGTTTGGGAATTTCCACTTCCTCAATTCTGACATCTTCAGGGCCGTAAAACAATGCCGTTTTCATCTCTTTCTCTCCTCTGAAAATTTTTTTGCCCGTAAGTTTTGAACTTTTCCAACACTATATCCATCTCCGCATCAGTCAGTATTACCGGTTCTCCTATGCATTTTGTTCTGTAAAACACTTCACAGCAGAATTCAATTTCTTCCGCAGTATTAAACGCATATTCAATATCATTTCCACCAGCCAGCAATCCATGATTTCCAAGCAGCACCGCAAATCTGTCTTTCATGCCTTCAAACGCCGTTTCGGCCAGTTCTCTTGTACCAAAAGTTGTATATTTCGTGCATCTTACGGTCTTTCCGGCAAAGCCAATAAGATAGTGAAGAGGCGGTAAATCCCAATTTAAACACGCTATTGTGGTAGCATAAACGGAGTGGGTATGGACTACAGCGTTTATATCTCCTCTCTTTTCATAAAAAATTTTGTGCATATCATACTCGCTTGAAGGCTTTCTATTGCCGTCCACTATCTTCCCATTCAGATCTAATATAACGACATCTTCCGGTTTTGTTTCAAAATAATCCATCCCACTGGGGCTGATGGCCAGTAATCCCTTCTCACGGTTAAAAATACTGATATTCCCTCCGGTCCCCCTTGTCAATCTGTGTGTGATTAGTTTTTTGCCATATTCCACGATCAATTCCCTCTCTTTTTGTAAAAGCATATAAGTTCCTCCTGCCAAAAAATTATTTTATACCATTTTGATTCACTATAAGTTCACTGAATCCCTTTTCCAGATATTTGTTTATTTCTTCTACTAGAAGTTTGGGCGACCTGGGTATGGCATCAACGGTATCTCCAGCCAGGTGCGCCGTCAGCGTAACATTATCAAGTTTTAATAGAGGATGGCCGGCCGGTATTGGCTCCTCCCAGAACACATCAAGAGCCGCACCGGCGATTTTCTTTTTCTCAAGGGCCTCCACTATGGCTTCTTCTTCCAGCACCCCGGCCCTTGATGTATTGACCAAGTAAGCCGTGGGCTTCATCAGGGAAATCAATTTTTTGTCAATAATATTTTGGGTATCATCAGTAAGCCTGAGATGCAAGGAAATTATGTCCGATTCTTTGAAAAGGTCTTCTATAGTTGTCATTTTAATATTTATCCCTTTTTTCAAAAGAGAATCGGGAGTTACAAAAGGATCATATCCTAAAACTTCGACACCCAGAGCGCAAAGTTTTCTGGCCACAAGGCATCCGATATGGCCCAGGCCGACCAAGCCCACCTTCAGTTCCTTGAATGTGGTTGTTATGCCGCTGTTGGGAAATTCTTTTTCCCATTTTCCCTGCATTATTGCATGGTGGCTGCGCGCTATATTTCGTGTCTCAGCTATCATCAATCCGATTGTAAAATCAGCGACAGGTTCGGCGTTTCTGATGATATGCATGACGGGAATATTCTTGTCTGTCGCCGCTTCTACATCAATGTGTTCAAGACCTCCCCTGCACGTGCCGATTAATTTTAGCCTTTTTGCTTTTTCTATTACAGCCCGGGGTACCGGTGCGAAATGAACAAGTAAAAGCTCTGCATCTTCGATTTCTTCCAGCAGACCTGACGCCGTCGGTTCGGCCTCAGGACCATTTTTTTCTATGTTAAGGGCTTTCTTTTGAAATTCTTCCTTGTCTTTAACCCGCCATTCAACCGGGACTATCGTCTTATCATTAACTTTTATCCCCTGTGCGCTTTTTGAAAAATTATCAGCTGTTACGTGTATATCCCCAACTACAACTATTTTCACTAATATCACCTCTTTAAACCTAAAACCGGGGTTAGAGTAGGCTCTGGATAAAATCTCCAAATTTTATATTGTAAAACTTTTAGACTCTGTTAATGGTAATACCCCTATATTTGCACTATTTTCCAGATAATTTGCCACTTTGTCCCTGTTTTTCTTAAACCAGAAATAAAGGATAAAATAGAGCAATATAACGCAGCCAATTACAAACATGTTCTGGGAAAGAAATGCCAGGAACAATAGACCCATCATAGGATTTGACAGTATGCCGAAGCTTGTTATTAACATAGCTGCACTCGGTATTGTAACACCTACCTGTTGTGCTACCTGGGTAAACATGGGCGCAGTATATGAACACATATAAAGTCCCAAACTGAACCATATAGTGCTGGAAATTAACGCCTTGAATATGTTGCCATTTGAGATGCAAATTATCACTTCTACCATGAACGGCAGTGCTATTAAGTCGACCATAGGAAGAGTCTTATTGCCCGGCAATATAAGAGCCATCAACACCATTATCGGTATTAGCATAATGCCGGTTATAAGAGTGGCCGTTTCTCCATAACCAGCCGCGTCGTTTACTGCAAGATACCAGTCTCTCGATTTTCCTCCTGATTTTGCAGCTTTTTTTGAAGCTTCTGTCAAGGGAGTAAACGCCGAGGCAAAAATACCAGCCACCTTTGGGAAAATGGCCATAACCGCAGCCGTTGTAATTCCCACTTTGGTGATTTCTCCCCAGGCCGCAAGGGTATTCAATTTCCCGACATTGCCCATTATCCCCAGGAATAATCCCAGCAGAAGGCCAAGAGAAGTGGGCTCACCTAAAAAACCCATTTTCTTTTGCAGTGCTTCCGGTCTAAGGTTTATCCTGTATACTCCAAGTTTGTTTAAAATCCAATCCATACCAATGGCGTAAGGTACACAACCTATATGATGCGGAGCTGTCATGGTACAGTGAGGATAATTGTAGTAGGTAGACCATCTTTTTTCAAGCATCTCTGCAAAAAGCAATATATAAAGATTCATGACTACCATTGTCAGAATAGAGAAAGCCATGTTTTTGGTCAGAAGATATATCATTGAACCCCATACCATGAACGAGTAATTGTTCCACAGATCTCCAGGCATAAAGATGTTAGTCCAGCCAACCAGAAATAAAAATATTTGGATCAGGAGCGCAAGGCCTACAAAAATCATTCCCACCTGAGTAGAGTATGCTACCACTGAAGTAGTCTGCCAACCTATATCCAGAACAGGCAGCTTTACGCCTGTGTTCTCCACCATTCGCTGCACCGTAGGAACTATTACGGGAATATATGCGTTTATCAGCATGGTAAAGCCCATAAGACCAATGCCGGCAAAAAGAGCAAGATCGAACGCTTTTTTTGGCTTAACCTTAAGTACAAGAGCAACAATATAAAGGATAACCGGAACAAAAATGGCGGCCCCAAAAGTGTCAAAAATATTTTTCATTGCCTGTAACATCATAACACCTCTCCTTAGATTTCATATTATAACTTTTATTTCCCCAAATTTTTAAGAACCTTAAAAACCTCTTCCAAAAACTCTTCTTCACCAAAACCCGTCAGAAATCCAACCGCATTGATGGCAGGAATATCGATATTCCCGTGAATTGGGCTGGTATAGGCAATAAAATCATAATCTCCCGTACTCAATGCACTTTCAACCCCTCCTGGATTTACTTCAGTTGTAATTACATTATAACCTTTTCCCCCCAGCACTTCTTTTAGTTTTGTAGCTATCATCGAGGAACTGACTGTACCGGAACCGCATACTGTTAAAATTTTTACTGTTTTCATTAATATCCATCCTTTCTGTATTTGTTATTTAAGTTTTTATAATTTGTTAAATTGATCATTCATCCAGAAATCTGAGAAGGTCTACTACTTCTTCACGGTTTCTGGATGTTTTTAACTTTAATAACAATTCTCTATTCTGAAAAACTGACATCAATTTCTTTAACAACTGAATTTGGTCATCGGGGTTCTTTATGGCAAGCATAATTACTATTTCCACATTCACCTCGTTTTCGGGGTTCCCCATCATTTTGAAAACTACGGGCGTTTTTAGGGTGGCCACAGCTATGGCCGAATTGTTTACATGACTTCCATCGGTATGAGGTATTGCAACATAGATACCTTCACTTGGAAGACCCGTCGGATACTTTTCTTCTCTTTTAAGAACAGCATCTTTATATGTCTCTTTGACATACCCTTTTTTCTTCATTAAATTCCCCAGCTGACTTATAACATCACTCCTTGATTCAGCTTTAAGATTTAGCACGATTAAATCTTTGTCCATAATTTTCAAGAACTATCACCTCATTGTCATCAAAAATCCATTGCATTGTGCTTTTTTGCTTGGTCAACTTATTAAGCAATTTATATGCCAATTACATTATCTGGCCAGCATTCAGAACTATTAAATCCCTGATTTCTCGGGAATTTGAGGCTTTTTTTATGGAATTTAACACTTCCTGGTTTAACAAAACTTTATACAAGCTCTTAAAGTAATCGCTTGAATCCGATTTATACGCTATCATAAATACCAGATCAACCTTATGATCAGCTTCCCAAATTACAGCCCTTTTTAACTTTGCAATGGCGATGGCCGGTTTTGTAACATGGTTTGGTAGACCGTGAGGTATTGCTATACCACCTTTCGATACCGTTTCACCCATTGCCTCTCTTTTGTATACATCAAGGAGAAACTCTTTTTCTACATAGCCGTACTTCTGCAACAAATCAACCAGCATATCAATGACGTCATTTTTTGTATATACATCAAGATCGTTTACTATCAACTCTTCTTTAACAAGCTCTTCAATTGAATATGTCGACTGTTTAAATGAACCCCAGATTATATTTTTAAGCCTGTTCATACCTTCTACCGTAAAGATTTCTTCCAAGGAAATATATGGGATATCTCCATCCATGGGGTTTATTGTCCCCACATAAGCAATAATTTGCTTATGCTTCTTTATTCTGGATATTTGGCTATCCATTTCTTCAGAAGATATTACGCCAACCGGAATAACTTCTATATTTTCTGACACTTCCTTCTTGAGAAAATCCTCAATATGGTTTTTCAATCGCAAAGCCGTACCTCTGCCCGTAATGCACACAGTAACAACGGCTTTTGGAATACTCGAATCTTGCACGGTTTTATAAGTTTTAAAATTATACATTTTGCTCTGCTCTAGGGCTGAAACGATTTCATCTAGTGTGGCATCCGGAAGTATGGCTCTTCTTACCGCCTCCAAAACCATGACTATGTCGACTCTGGCAACGGTTTTTACCGGGATTCCTGTCCTTTTTGTTATGATGTCTCCGAATGTTACCAGCGAACCCATATCCACCAGTAGAATACAACCCCTGCCCTCGTCTATCTTCCTTATAATATCAACCGTCCTGTCCAGTATCGACTCAGGGCTTTCATTTAAATCCATATCTATACCAACGGCGTGATTTACGCCCAACAATTTGTTTGCTACATCGGCCAGTGCTGTGGCCACATGACCATGGCTTAAAATTACGACTTTGATTTTGTTTTTTCTCATATCCTTTTCTCTGGAAAACAATCTGAGATAAGTTGCCATAAAACCAATCTCATCTTCGGGAAGTTTAATATCAAGGCTTTTATTTATTTCTTCAGCCATGACTGCCGCCACTTTGTATTCCAGAGGATAATCCTTCTTGACTTTGTCAAGCTGTGGATTAATTATCTTTTTGCCCTCTTTTATTCTCTCATAGGTCGTATTAAGGTGTATCGCCAGGCAGTAATAAAGTTCGTCCTGTATATTTTCGAAATAATCCTTTGCTATCTTGAAAACCCTGTCAATAATCTCCGCAAATTCTTTGCCGATGATTTTGCCTAGGTCTGCCTTTGAAAGGTATGACTTTGATTTAATTCTGTTTGCAAATTTATTGAGCTGCGTCTCCACTTTGCTTCCGATTATTTGGTATATTTCATCCGTGGCCAATCCTCTTCTCTTTAACTCTATAAACTTTTCTTCAATGTATTCGTAAATCTGCTCAGGTAAAGTATATCTATCCTGTATAATATTCACTTTGTTTGAAGCATCTGGAGTAACTATAAGCTCATGGGTGATATATTCTTCAAAATCGTAAATGAAATTGTCCGTCTTTTTAAGTTCTATGCTTACATAATGAGGCAGTTCTGAAACCCTTATTCGTATGATCTCACTTTTTTCGCCCATAGAGTTTAAAAATCCCCTGGCACACGCTACCTGAATATCACTCCTAAGCTGTCCAATATTTCCCGGACAATTGTAAACCATTAACGCTTTCACTGCGTCCGGGGAGACAATTACGGTTTTGTTCACCCTGGACGCTTCTTTTGCAAAGAAATGATTGATCAATTTGAAGCGTTCAGAAAGCGGCCTTTCATCCAATGACGGGAGTTCTATAACCATTGGGATTCTCCGCCTGAAAGTGATTAGCAGTGATGACTCGGGATTTTCTGTTGTAGCCGCTATTAACATGATCCTTGCGTTTCTCTCGTTTTCAGTATCTCCCAGTCGCCTGAAACGACCTCTGTCAAGAAGAAAAAACAGAATTTCCTGGCCCTCTCCGGGCAACCTGTGTATCTCATCGAGAAACAAAATGCCTCCATCTGCTTTTTCTACGAGGCCCTGCTTTTCTTTCTCCGCCCCGGTAAAAGCTCCTTTTTCATATCCAAAAAGCTGGGCCAACAAGAGCTGTGGATTATCAGCGTAATCAGCACAATTAAAGACAACAAAAGGAGTATTATTTTTAAACCTGCCCGACTGGATACCGAATTTGTACATTGCTTCCGCCAATTGGGTTTTGCCGGTTCCGGATGGCCCCAAAATCAGGGTGTGCAGGCCATTTGGGGGATACAGAATAGCCGCTTTTGCCTGGCTGATTTGAGTTCTCAGACTGCCGTCATATCCAATTATCTCTTCAAATGACAACCGGTTTAAATTCTTATTCTTTTCCCCATCTGCATAGAGGCTTACATTCCATGATACATTTTCTGAAACTTTTCCTGTAGCAGACCCTTCTTTTAAAATTTCTTCTACTACATATCTTGAAACCCTATATCCCTTGTCCTTTAGTTTTTTAGTTATCTGCCTTATTGAGGCATTATCGTGGACTGCACGTATATTTTCTATGTCCCTTATGATAAAAGGTCTTCTTCTTTCACGGGAATCCGGGATATTGTGTTCCAGTCTTAGCTGAGTAACTACTTCTCTCTTCACTTTCAATCTTTCAGCAATTTCTTTATCTGTTAAAGGGTTTTTCTTGTCTTCTTCCGCAATGATTTTTAAAAGCCTGTCCAGCAAAACAACCACCTCACACACTGCATGTCATGTTTTATTAATTATAACATTGTGTTGGGATATGTGGCCTGTTTTGTATTTAAATTAAGCAAATTTCCTGCCAGACTGATCATTTCTTAAACGAACAAACAAATTCCTACATCAACCAAACCAATACGAAAACATGTCAGGCTAGTTCCGTAAATACAAAAAAAGATAGGTTTTCTGTTTTCCCTATCTCTATTAAAGGTATGGTAAATACACATTTTGTTTATTTAAAAAAGCCGTTCCATTAAATCGTGCAGCCTCTCAAAACCAAGGCCCGCAAAAAACCAGAATGGGGCGTAATCAAGCCGAATTAAGCCGTCCATGCTGAAAAGTCTGTGGCCGTAATCCCAGGGACAGAGACCAGTGAGAGTCCGCAACGTCAGCCCGCTGAAATACTCCAGTATGAAAATAAATCCCGTCCACACGATACCCCTTATCCACCACGGCACCGACCTTATCCTGTCATGGACGGGCTCCAGAAACACCGCCATTCCGTAAATGGGAAACATCCATAGATACGTCCATGCCACAAGCGTTGGATCGCCCCTTAAGATGGAGCCCGTTCCTGTAAATATTATTTCAATCATCCATCCGGCAAAACCGTATATCAGAAAATGGTACAGCTTTTGTCTCATGAAACTAGTTTTCCCGCACAAAGCCTGCATTACTTATGGCGCTGTAAATTTCTTAACACCCTTACCGCCCATGACAGTTCATCCATTTTCAGCAAAAAGCCCACCAGCACATAGACAGTAGCCCCCGCCAGAATGGCGGTTCCCAGGTCCAGGGCCTGAAATAACATATCCTGCGGCACAAAGATGGAACTCATGTATGAATATATAAAATAAACCGAAACTCCCATAACCGCACATGCCGCCGCCGACTTGATGAAACCCGTCAGAATTCTCCTTCCGCCTATATTCCCTATCTTTTTCCTCAGGCTGTAAAAAAGCAGGAGTGTCCCAACTATGGCTGAAATGCTGGTGGCAAGAGCCAGGCCCCCCATGCCCATAAACCTCACCAGTATCAGGTTTAAAATAATGTTTACGGCCATGGCCAAAGCCCCGTTTATCATCGGGGTCTTTGTGTCCTGGAGCGAATAAAAGCCGCGGCTCAGGACGTCCCTCAGGCCAAACCCCACCATACCCACCGAGTAATACATAAGCGCCGTGGCAGTCATAAATGTGGCCCTTTCGTCAAAGGCTCCCCTCTCGAAGAGAAATCTTACGATGGGCACCCTCAGCACCACGGCCCCTACCGTCATGGGCATGATGACGGCTGCGACAAAACCCACGGCCCGCCCCAGGGCATTTTTAAAGCCCTCCATATCCTGCTTTGCCGAAAGTTTTGAGAGGGCGGGATAAACCACCGTGGCTACGGACACGGAAAAAAGCCCGAAGGCAAAGGCATTGAGCCTGCTGGCGAAGTTGAGGGCGGCGATACTGCCTTCGGCCAGGCCCGACGCCAGTATCCTGTCCACCAGGGTATTCAACTGACCCACGCCGGTGCCCACCACCACGGGTATCACCAGCACTCCCATGTGAATTAAGTCCCCATCTGTAAAATCCAGCTTGAGCAACAGCCGGAATCCCTTTTTTACCGCCGCAGGCAGTTGCACGGCCGCCTGCGCAAAAGCGGCCGCCACCGACGCCACCACAAGACCCCGGACCCCGACAATGGAACTTGCCAGAAGGGCGCCTATAATGATGAAGTTATACGGAATGCCTATGAGGGCCGGTGTGGCAAACTCCCGGCGGGACTGCAAAAAGCCGGTGAGTATATTGGACAGGCCCACAAACACGCAGATAAACATGGTAATGCGTGTAAGAGACGCCGCCAGCGCCAGGGTCTCGCCGGTAAAGCCCATGGCCACCAGCTTGACCAGCGGTCTTGCAAATATCGCCCCCAAAAGACTTACTACAGCCGATATGACCAGGACCACGTTAAAAAGATTGGCGGCAAATTCCGCCGCTTTTCTTTCACCATTCCTTGTCTCGATGTCGGAATAGACCGGTATAAATGTAGTGGAAAGAGCCCCCGCCACCGTGGCAAACACCACCGCCGGTACTGTCAGCGACACATAATACGCGTCGGATACGTGGGTGGCCCCGAATTTCATGCCTATCAAAAGCTCGCGGAAAAAACCCAGGACTTTGGAGACAAGCGTCCCCAGCATTACAATGGCGGCCGCTCTGGCCGCCCTGTTTGCACTGTATTCAATTCCGGTTGCCTCCACGCCTTCTGTCTTAAAGCCTTCCTTTATCAACCAGACCGACTCCTTTTAGCAAGTTAGCTTTGTGACCCCACTGTCTCGCCGATCTCTTTAAGAAA
Source organism: Thermorhabdus hydrogeniformans (assembly GCF_049310025.1). Lineage (NCBI taxonomy): Bacteria > Bacillati > Bacillota > Clostridia > Thermosediminibacterales > Tepidanaerobacteraceae > Thermorhabdus > Thermorhabdus hydrogeniformans. The sequence goes on from NZ_JBJYKD010000005.1 coordinate 76,430, forward strand.
GCTTCCGCCTTGGTTTTATCGCCCTCGCTCTGGAATTTCTGCTTTACGAAAGGGTGCGAATCTTACGTTTCTTATTGTATTATTTTATTTCATACTTAGCAAGTTTAATTTTTTATAAACTATATGTTTATTTTATTGATGCCGTCACTTATAGACTATCTTGATAAAGTTTCACTATGAAGAACGAGGTGCGGTTACCTGATGTCAAAGTAACAACTAAAAAGGCTTTTAAAACCCATTTAGCTATGGCAATGTATAGAATTCCATACTAAAGAGGAAGGCTTCTTGAAAAACTTAAAAGGTCATCATCCTCCAATAAAATTAAGTTGAAAAAAACAAATACTCATCGGAAGGACGGACGATGACCCTATAAAAATCCAGATTAAAATTTCATAATTTAACATAAACGTTACCTTTTTAGTAAAACAGTTCAACAAGACCGGTCGATAATACCGGAACAAATGTTATTAGTATTAAACACAATAATAAAAGTAGATAGAATGGAATTGCCTCTTTGATAAAGTCTTTGATTTTGCATTTTGTAATTCCGCATGTTACGAACATAAGTGTTCCCATCGGTGGAGTTAAGCAACCAATAGCCAAGTTAAATATAAATATCATAGCAAAGTGAATTTCATTGATGCCGTATGCCGCCGCAACAGGTGCCAATAATGGAGCCAATACGATCATTGCCGCATTACCTTCGATAAACATGCCGACGATAATTAAAAATGTATTCACTGCGATAAGAAATATATACTTATTAGAAATCATGTTAACGATCCATTCCGTAACTTGTTGAGGAACGCGTTCCTTGGTTAGTATCCATGCAAAAGCAGACGCTGCGCCGACGATAAGCATTATGGAAGCGGTCCCGGTGATGGTTTCTTTTATACCATTTATAATATCTGCAAACTTCATTTCACGGTATATCATACCGAGCAATAGAGAATATACGATTGCAACGGACCCCGCTTCCGTTGGTGTAAATATACCAAGTCTTATACCCCCTATGATTACAACAGGTAAAAAAAGCGGTAATGCAGCATTTCCCAACGTGCGAAGGACATTATTAAATGTTATCTCCGTTTGACGAACAGTTCCGTATCCACGTTTTTTAGAAATAATCGCTACAAGTACCATCATAGAAACACATAGCAAAAGTCCCGGGCCTATACCGGCTATGAATAATTTCCCTATGGAAACATTTGTTATAGATCCATAAATAATCATTGCAATACCCGGTGGTATTAGCGGTGTAATAATGGCAGAAGTAGCAGTAACAACCGATGAAAACTCCTTTGAGAAGCCTTTTTTCTCCATCTCCGGCACCAACATTTTTGCTTCCATCGCGGCATCCGCAAGATTAGATCCCGAAAGTCCACCCATTAGAGTTGATAACAATACATTCACCTGGGCAAGGCCCCCTGTCATGTTGCCCGTAACCACCTCACAAAAGTCCATAATTCTCTTGGTAACTCCGGTATAATTCATGAATACACCGGCGCAAATAAAAAACGGAACAGCAAGGAGAGGTATACTCTCAATACCCGCGATTACGCGTTGCGCGATAATTTGCGTTGGGATATTCGGTGTAAGAGCAAAATACACGACTGAACCGGCTAGAATTGAAGCAAAAACCGGAACTTTTAAAAATAATAGTACGAGCATAATTACAGCCGCAAGGCCGATAACACTAATATTCAAGATTACACACCGCCCTCAAAATCGTATTTCTTTGATAATATTGTCATTACTACGATTAAAGTGTAGTTGATCATCATCAATACACAGCCTATAGGAAGCGCTGCATAGATTATTGAATATGGGATATCCAATACATTTGTTGTCCTTTTTGTATAAAATAACTGTTCTGCAAGCTTTGCTCCGTGAATCATTAAGTAAATGAGCACAAACATAACTACAAAATATCCCAGTACCTCTATTATCTTTTTTAAATATGGCGGCAGACGATCCACCACAAATTCGATAGCAACATGACTACCGCTTCGAAATGCGGCACTGGTTCCGAAAAAAACTAACCATACAAAACACCAAAGCTGAACTTCTTCCTCCCATACAAAAGGCCTGTTAAAAAAATAGCGCATTAAAACACCTAAAAACGTGATAATAATAAGCGTAATTAATGATAACCCGGAAATTAAAAGATCTATATTTAATAAATATATAAGTTTGTTTTTTCTCACCCTCATATTCACCCCTTTTATATATAATCCGGAGGCACCTGCCGCCTCCGGATACTGATAACCCACTTTTTCAATATAATTACTTCATTGCATCTTTTACAGTATCGTACAGTCCCGGGGACCATATTGATGTAAACTCTGGGAGAGAATAAAAAGCTCTTGCAGCCTCTTTGAACTCTGATATATCAGGCTCTATAACTTTGACGCCTTCAGCTTTCAGCTTTTCCAATGTTTCCTGTGTTACCTCTTCTTGAATCTTATTGTTATACACACCCGCCTCATTGCCCGTTTCAATTAAAAGCTTTTGCTGTTCTGGCGAGAGTGAATCAAAGAATTTGACCCCGCAAATCCAGGTAGTAAAGTTTTTAACATGTCCAGTTAATGTCAAATATTTAGCAACTTCATGGAATTTACCGTTATAAAGAACCGGTAACGGATTTTCCAATCCATCAATTGTACCCTGTTGAAGAGCTGTATAAACTTCACCCAGCGGCATGGGGGTCGGCGTGGCACCTAATACTTCAAAACCTTTAATTTGAATTGTATTGTTAGGAACACGAATCTTCATGCCTTTAAGGTCTGCTACGGTTTTTACAGGCTTTTTTGTAAGCAAGTGGCGTTCCCCGTAAATCCAGTTAGCCGTCAGCAGCTTCAGACCCTTTCTTTCAAGGATGGTAGATTGCCCTTTCCACCAATCACTATTCACCAATTTCCAGCACTGCTCCCAGCTATCGAAAAGATATGGCCCAAACGTAATACCGAAATCCGGCACCCCACGGTCGGCATAGAATGCTCCGTCAGCCAGTGTAATAACTGAAGAACCTGCCAGCATTTGGTCTATAAGATCATTTTTGGACCCAAGCTGGCTTGAAGGGAACAGTTCGACTTTAATACTTCCATTACTTTTTTCTTCCAATAACCTTTTCCACTCTTTACATGCAAGGTCCACCGGCTCACCAGGGTTATTTTCATAACCTATCTGAATAACCACCGGTTTAGTTTCTTCTGCAGACTGAGATGTCCCCGATTGGTTATTTTCTTTTGATGTTGAAGAAGATCCGCATGCAGTAAGTAAAGACAGTGCAATTAAGCTCACCAGCAAAACGGCGATAAATTTTTTCATAGTTTTTCCCCCCATATTTTAAATTTTAATTGAACTGTGCCATCGGCACAATTTAAGGCTCTGATCAATATCAGAAATCCTATCAATGCCCCTCCATCTACAATTAGAGAAATGCCGTTGATTAATCTTGCTGCATTCCGCTTATTGCTAATTAACTGACGCAATCACTTTTAAATAATTAACGGGGTTATTGACAATACGCTCGAAGTATTCAGGCAGCTGATCAAAGTCGATAACGGCCGATATAATAGGATCTACATTAATATGACCCTTTGAAATAAGCTCAATTGCTTCCGGGAAAAGTTTAGCACTATTTCTTGATCCCTTAATAACCAATTCCTTTTTTGTAATTGTAAAAGTGGGCAGCGGTACCTCCTCATGAGGATAACCTACAAGAGAAATTCTGGCAGTGTATCCTGCGTAATCAATAATGCTTCTAACCGCCTTCTCGGATCCGGATGCTTCAACAATTACCTCAGCCATTCTCCCGTTTGTGATGGATTTTATAGCTTCATTAGCATCACAGGTTGTTGGATTGATCACATAATCTATTCCTAACTTCTTTGCAATTTTTAACCTGCTATCAATCGGATCCACTAAAATCGGTATAGCTTTTAGATATCTTATATACAGTGCAGCCAGTATCCCGATAGTGCCGGCCCCGGTAACCACTACATATTTATTCTCCTTGATATTTGCTCTCTGAACCCCATGCATCGATATGGTAAGGGGCTCAACCATGACTATTTGCTCCCATGTCATATTCTCCGGAACTTTGTGTAAAAGATGAATATCATGGACTAAATATTCAGCAAACGCACCATTTTGATGGACACCGAGAACGCTGAGATTTTCACAGCAGTTTGTTCTACCGATTGAGCAGGGATAACATTGACCACAGTAGCGATATGGTTCAATGGCTACAGTGTCTCCAACTTTCAGCCCGTATTCGTTATCCGGTATATTCACTATCGTCCCTGCGGCTTCATGGCCGAGTATTCTTGGATATACCCCCAAAGGCGAAGTTCCTTTGTAAGCAGATAAATCAGATCCGCAAATTCCTGCTGAAACAATTTTAATCAGTGCCTTGTCTTTGTACTCCGGAATTTCACATTGTTCAATAGTAAGATACCTTGGTTTTTTTAATACCAATGCCTTCATTTTATTCACCTCGATATAGAGCTTCGTTTTAAGACAGATACCTCTGGGATTTCTCCTTAAACAAGCATGCTTGTTAAAAGGCATTTCCGCTTTTTACCAGGTATACAAGTGATTTTGAAAACAAAATTATTATTCTGTAACTTCATTAATATTTTACAAGCAATAATCATGCCAATTGAAAACACGCAATTCTTAACAAAATAATTGCTATTTATTTCAATTATGAATTTCTTTCTTTTCATTTTTGTAATAATTTAATTTCCTCCATAATGTAACCCTGCTGATACCTAACTTACTGCACAGCTCATCAGGTGTATAATGTTCGCTCAGCTGTCTTATTATCTGTGCTTCAATTTCCTTTAAACTTTTTATTTTATTTATTTCTATTATTTCGATGATTTTTTTTGGTTCGAATGTGGCAGCCTCTTCATTTAGTAAAGATGATACCAGATTTGAATCTACAATAGAATCTTCGCAAAGCACTACCAGCTTTTCGGCAAAATTCCTCAATTCTCTTATATTCCCGGGCCATTTATAGTTTTCAAGAATATGTACTGCTTCGTCTTTAAAAATAATTTCTCCGTTCTTTTTTTTACTGTATTTTTTAATATAATATTTCAAAATAGGCAATATATCTTTTACTCTCTCTCGCAGGGGAGGCAGATTTAATTTTAATACATTGATACGATAGTAAAGGTCTTCTCTGAATTTTCCCTGTTTGACCATTTCCAACAGATTCCTGTTTGTAGCGCATATTATTCGGACATCGATGGGTATAATTTTATCGTCTCCAAGTCTCATAATTTCTTTTTCTTGAAGGACTCTTAGCAATCTTCCCTGAATTTCTAAAGGCAGCTCGCCGATTTCATCCAAAAAAAGGGTCCCCTGATGAGCTAACTCAAAAAGACCCGGTTTCCCACCTTTTCGAGCGCCTGTAAAAGCCCCCTCCGCATAGCCGAACAATTCGCTTTCGATTATACTTGGAGGAAGCGAGGCACAATTAATGGACACAAAAGGACCACTTTTCCTTTCACTGTAATTATGCATACTTTGAGCAAATATTTCTTTTCCTGTGCCTGTTTCACCAACTATGAGTACATTTGAATTTGTGCACGCATACTTTTTAGCTTTATCAATTATTGACTTAATACTTTCAGACTCCCCTATAATATCCTCAAAATGGTGTTTAGCATAAAGGCCTTTTTTATATAGTGATGATCTTATTTTCCTTTCAAAATCCTGTATATTGCTGACTTTTTGTAAAGTAATAATATTTCCTTCATGCTTTTCTCCAGAATAAACGGGAATAACTTTAGCAAAAATTTCTATACCATTTATATCCGTAATCATTTCACTTCTGTCTGTATTAATTAATGTTTCTATATCACTATATCCTAAGTTTTGTTTTTGATTATAAATCGCTTTTGCAACTCTATTGCAAAAATTTATTCGTTTATCATTTGTAATTGAAATTACGCCTTCCTCGATGTTATCAATAATAGCATTTAGCTGTGCCGATCTTAGGCGCTCATGTTCTTTAGCCTTTACTATATTCACGGCCTCTTTGATAGCCGTCATAATTGATATTTCTCCTGAATCCAGCAATTCGGTAACAAGGTTGTACCTTTCGGCAAAATCCACCGCCAGTTTATCGCCCACCACAGCCTGGATACCTTGATTATACAAATTTTTTATTTCATCGGATATTTTCTTTACATTTTCACACGGACGCATGTATATTTTGACTCCAAACATTTCGTAATTAATGTTTTTTTCAATTAATATGTTAGCCCTGTTCACTACGCCTATTTTATTAACCCCTCTTTTTGCGACATTAGAAATGGCCTTCATGAAATCATTAATAGAAACCTTAATTTCTACAACTGATATTTCTTGAAAGCTGCTGCTTATCATCTCGGCTGTACCGCCTCTGCTTATAACTACGTCAATACCCTGATGCTTTTTGACAGCTTTCAGCCCTTCTTCCATATTTCCGATTTCGATAATTATCGGTGTATTGATACCCATATTTTTGGCCACTTTATAAGCTGATTCAGCGATATTTTTGTACGGTGCCACCAGCAATATTTTGCTCATAAATATCACCCTCGACCATCATCTTCGTTTTTCAGTAATTTTTTTATTACTATTGAAGAAATTAACACACGAAATAATTTGACAAACTTTATGAAAATCCTTCATAAACGAAGCCATCACTCTAGTTCCTGAAAAACCCTTATATACTTTATTATAGATTCTAAAAGCCCCCAATTTTTGACGGGAGCTTCATTAACTCCGGATCTTATCAAGTTATTCATAACCAAATATGACAATAAACGCCTGAGACTCCGTTAATATATGGCCTCTTATCTACGGTCGCCCCCCGGGCCCGATTGATGCTGATGGACTTATTAGGCCGTGAAAAGAGGCACATTATTTAAACAAACATTTTTGCGAAAGGGGTTTTTAAAATGGCCAAGGACATGAGAATCTCCATTGAATATTGCACGGCATGAGGGTACCTTCCCAAAGCCGTCAGTCTGACGGAAGGCATACTTAAACGGTTTAAAAACGATGTTAAGTCGCTGGAGCTTATTCCCTCCAGCGGCGGCGTTTTTGAGGTAACATTGGACGGGAAACTGATTTTTTCCAACAAATAGACAGGTAGATTTCCCGAACCGGGTGAAGCTTTTAAACCGGAACGGAACCGCCCGGCAGCATTCATGGCTCTTGTAATTCTGTCTTTTTTTAACTGATGAATTTATCATGTTATATATGTTTTTCCTGATATATGCTTTTCCTGATTAGCTCCGCCATTGAAATTCCCTGAACCCGGGCCATGGCTTTAGGTGAGGAGTACTGCTGTTCAGGAAGCTGGATCTGTAGTGTCAACTTGAGATTTATATCAGGATTCACCGGGGCTCTGGACCAAACCCTTTTCCAGGAGGTTTGACATTTCTTCCAGGGCTGCATCAAAGATGTCAGGTATTCCACCGCTTTTACTTTCAAGAATAAATTTTGTCATCAAAGCCTCCACAGCGCCGAAAATGATCACCGAAAGAATTTCCGGGTTGCACTTTCTTATAAACCCTTTATCAACGCCTTCCTGTATGATGTCTTTAATGCGTGCCGGAAGCTCTTCAAATTTTTTCACATGGACCATCCTGTCATGCTCCGCAAAACCCCGCTCGTTCAAAAGGACTTTTGCCAGGTTTGGATTTTTCTTCATCTCCGAAAAATGCATATTCATGATTTCCCGAATCTTTTCCACCGGACCTGTGTCTCTTTTTTTCAAATCTTCAAGAAAACTCACCCTCTTTTCATACTCTACCTGAAAAATGTAGTCAAGTATGTCTTCTTTTTTTTCAAAATAGTTGTATACGGTACCTACCGCCACCCCGGCCCTGGCGGCGATCCTGTCCACTGTAGCGTTGAAAAAACCGTTTTCCGCTATCACGTCTATGGCGGCTTTCCTGATCAATTCTTTCTTAATTTTAACCACCTCTTCCCGGCAAATTTTAACAATCCACTGAAACGTTTACAGATTTCCGGTATGTTCAAAGAAATTCCTCATCAATACGCTCCATTTTCTCCTTTCCCGGAACGTTTTCCGGCTGGCGCTTCTTTCTCGCTCTAATCTTTCTTTTTACCCGATGCGCTTCTGGAATTTATTTGCAGCCAGCACCAGCAAACCCATTCCAAAGAGTGCCAGAATCATGGACTCCGTCAGCAAATAGCGCAGGCCTATGCCTTTAAGTATTATGCCTCTGAGTACTTTCAAAAAGTACGTGAGAGGAATAAAATTGCTGATAAGATATACAAATTTCGGCATGGCATCCCGTGGAAACATAAAGCCGGACAAAAGTATATTCGGCATTATAAGGAACATCGAAAGCTGCATGGCCTGCAGCTGTGTATGGGAGATGGTGGATATGAAAAGCCCTATTCCAAGCGCTCCTAAAAGAAACATGACGGAAATACCAAAAAGCAGCAGGATATTGCCTTTTATCGGGACTTTAAACCAGAGGGTCCCCATGCCCACCGCCAGTATGAGGTCTACAAAGCCGATGATAACATAGGGAATAATCTTGCCCACCATCAGCTCCATTCTGGTGATGGGTGTGACAATCAGCTGTTCAAGGGTGCCTCTTTCCCTTTCTCTCACCAGAGCAAACGATGTGAGCATAAGCGTGATGTTCTGGAGTATTATCCCTATCAGCCCCGGTATGTTGAACCAGACGCTGTCCATATCCGGGTTATACCATACTCTGGGTCTCAAGTCAAGCACGCCCGGCATATTTCTGCCCTGCGTCATCTTCATGATACGCTCCGAGGCAATTTCCGTTGAAAACATCTGGGCCACAGAACCGGCGCTTGACAATATCACCTGGGCCGTGGTAGGGTCCGTGCCGTCCACCACCAGCTGTATTTGAGCAGTCTTGCCCTTGCTGATGTTCTTGGAGTAGTCGGGCGGGATGATAATACCCGCCTTTGCGCTTCCCTTATCGACAAGCATTCTAACTTCGTCTATGCTCTTTGCAAAATAGTTCAGATCGAAATACTGAGAGTTGGAGAATCTTTCCAGCAACTCACGGCTTTGCCTGCCGATGTCCAGGTTCAACACCGCTGTGGACACATGGTCTACATTGCTGGAAACCCCATAGCCGAAAAGCAAAAGCTGCATTATCGGCATTAGAAGTATTAAGGCCACCGTCCTCGGGTCGCGGCGTATCTGGATGAATTCTTTATTAATAATGGCCAGTATTCTTCTGGCATTGAGTTTCATTGTAATACTCCCTTCCATCCGCTATTATTTTATCTCTGTTGACACCTTATCCCGGCTCTTTTCCTCCACCAGGAAGACAAACACATCCTCCAGTGAAGGTGTCACGTGTTCGGCGCTGTGCACATTTATACCGGCGCCTTCCAGCAGCCGTCTTATGTCCCCCAGATAACGCCTCGCGTCTTCCACCACCGCATGAAGTCCGGCACCGTATACGGCCGCATCAATTACAAAAGGGGCCGATTTTAACAACTCAAGGGAATCCATGAGCCTGTCGCATTTTATCTCTACAATGTGGCCCTTCATTTTCTTTCTTTTCAGATTGCCGGGCGTATCCAGCGCCAGGAGATTGCCGTAATGTATGAACCCTATGGTATTGCAGTGCTCCGCCTCGTCCATGTAGTGCGTTGTCACCATAATTGTCACGCCCTTTTCCGACAGCCTGTATATCAGGTCCCAGAACTGCCTCCGGGCCACGGGATCTACTCCTCCGGTGGGTTCGTCCAGGAATAAAAATCGGGGGTTGTGGATAATGGCGCACCCAAGGGCCAGCCTCTGTTTCCAGCCACCGGATAATGTGGAGGTTATGTAATCCTCCCTGCCCACCAGGTCCGCCATTTCAAGGATTTCCTTTTTTCTTTGCCTCAAGACATCCTTCGGCACAAGATATACCCCGGCGTAAAAATCCAGGTTTTCTTCCACCGTCAGTTCCTCATAGAGGCTGAATTTTTGGGACATGTAGCCTACGTTCAACCTTATCTTTTCCGAATCTTTCACAATGTCGTAGCCCAGCACCTTACCCGAACCCGAAGTGGGAGCAATCAAACCGATAAGCATCCGGATTACCGTCGTCTTGCCCGAGCCGTTAGGGCCCAGAAATCCGAAAATCTCGCCTTCCCTTATGTCAAAACTCACATTGTTGACCGCCGTAAAATTCCCGAACTTTTTTGTGAGATTCCTTATCTCTACTGCATTAGGCACCCCGCCTCACCTCCATATCTTTTTTCATTTCCCTGACACTTGTTATAAAAACGTCTTCGAGGCTGGGGCTAATCTTTTTTATGTCAAGCGTTTTTATATTTTTATCTCCAAAATCCAGTGCCAGTCTGTCTCTGGCGTAATTAAAATCGCTTACGATTATGTGAAGTTCCTCGCCGTATATGTAAACATCTTCGACGTACGGCAGCTCGCCTGCATAATCCCTGGCTTTAAAAATGTTGTCAACGGATACCGAAAGCAATTCTCTTTCAAAACCCTTTATCATGTTTTCAGGCTTATCCAGCCGGATTATGTCTCCGTTATACATGAGCCCCACCTCGTCGCACCTTTCCGCTTCATCCATGTAAGGTGTACTCACAAATATGGTGGTGCCCTGGTTTTTCAGGCCAAACAGGATTTTCCAGAACTCCCGCCGGGCCACCGGGTCCACCCCCGTCGTGGGTTCGTCCAGGAAAAGGTATTCCGGGGTATGAATTAGATTGCAGGAAAGCGCCAGTTTCTGTTTCATGCCGCCTGAAAGCTGGTCCGCCAGTTTCCCGACATGCTCCGTCAAATTGCTGAAGGCCAGGAGCTCTTTTATCCTCTCCCTCCTCTCCCGCCGCGGCACCTGATATATTTCGGCGTAAAACTCCAGGTTTTCCATGACTGTAAGGTCTCCGTAAAGGCTGAAACGCTGAGGCATGTAACCTATATATTCTTTAAGCTGTTCCCCCTGCGCAGCAGTATTGTATCCTCCTACAAAGGCTTCCCCTTCGTCCGGTAAAAGGATGCCGCACAGCATCCTGATAGTGGTGGTCTTGCCCGCCCCGTCCGGGCCCACCAGCCCGAAAATGGTCCCTTTTTTTACCGAAAGGTTCATACCTCTAACTGCCGTAACGTCCCCGAAACGCTTCGTCAGCCTAGAAGTCCTTATGGCTTCATCCATGCTATCACCTCATTTTATTTTTATCTGCGCATCCGCCGGCATCCCTGGCTTTATGGCACCCGATGTGTCCGCTATTTTGATCGTGACTTTAAACACAGTATTTACCCTTTCTTTTTTGGTCTGGATGTTTTTTGGTGTAAATTCGGCCCTGGAACTTATTTCGATTACTTCGCCCTCAAAGACTTTATCTGGAAAAGAGTCTACGTAAATCCTGGCTTTCTGATGAAGTTTGACAAGCCCTATATCCGATTCCGCCACATATACGTCAAGGCGGGTGTCGCTTGTATCGAGGAGTTCCACTATGGGTGCGCCGACAGGCGCCATCTCTCCCTCGTTTAGAGATTTTACATAGACCACTCCGTCCACCGGGGATTTAATTACAGTCTTTTCCAACTGGGCACTGGCCTGCTGCATGGCAGTCACCGCCTGCTCCAGCTGTGTTTTTGCCATCTCCAACTCTTTCTCCTTTGCGTCCATCTGGGCCTCCGCGGAGGATACCGTCAGGTGGTAAGCCGCCTCGGCGGATGACGCCTGGGCACGGGCCACATCCCTTTCTTCAATGGAAGCTCCTTCTTTAAGCAGGCTCAATTTTTCCTTAGCCGCTTCCAGCTGGGCTTTTGCCACATCATAGGCCGTCTTGACCTCATCATACTTCTGTCTTGCCACCGCTCCTTCGTTCAGCAAATTCTCCATTCTGGTGAGATTTTCACGGGCGTTTTCAAAAACCGTTTCCGCCTGAGCCACCGCTTCTTCGGCCTGCCGGATTTCCTGGGGCCTCGGGCCGGATTCTATTTTTTCATACTGGGCTTTTGCCGCTATATAGGCGTTATATGCCTGACTTATCTGGTTTTGATTCTGTACTTTCAAATTTTCAATGGCCACTTTTACGGCATTTAATTTCGTTTCAGCAAGCTTTACGTTGTCCTGCGCCTGGAGGTACTGCTTTTGAAGCACTGTATCGTCGATTTTAGCTATGATCTGCCCTTTTACCACCCTGTCTCCTTCTTTAACATAAAGCTTGGCCAAAATGCCCGGAACCTCGCTGCTCACCACCACTGTGTTGTTCTCCACAATACCTGAAGCCTCGAGAAAAGTTCCCTCCGCCGTACGCTTTATGGAAGTCTCTTCTTTGCCGAAGAGGTTTACATAGAGAAGCGAAAAAAATAAAATAAGGATAATAATCGGCAGGATGAGATTTTTAATTTTTTTCGGTCCTGGCATAAGAAATTTCATTTTCTACCCTCCTATGTGAGTGAATGCTCATTCATTTATGAATAATTTTATACTGATCCTTACGCATTGTCAAGTTGAACGTGATAGTAAAAAGTGACTATAATCACAGACTGTTTCCCCTCATCTTGTATAATAAAATTAACAAAAAATTCGGAGGGTGAAAACAAATGGATATTATCAATCTGGAAAAAAGCGCAAATTTCTCAGCCGAAAAATTCTCCCCCAGCAAGCTCATCGAAAAAAAGGAAGTGCAGGTGGTATTGCTGGCCTTCGAGCCGGGGCAGGGAGTGCCTGCGCATAAAACCCCGGTGGACGTATTCTTCGAGGTAGTAAAAGGTGCAGTCGAGATCACTATAGGTGAAGAGACAAGAGAAGTGGCCGCCGGCAACATCGTTCTAAGCCCGGCAAATATCCCCCACGCCATCATGAACCGTTCCGGCGACAGGGCTGCCGTTCTGGTGTTGAAGGCCCCCAACCCCCAGAGTTTAAATCAATAATTTACGCAGTATATATGTGCGCCCCGGTAAACTTTTCGATTTACCGGGGCACATCCTAACCTGTGGCATAGCCAGGACCAAAAAGGTGAAGTCCAGGTAAAGCTCTATTAGGAGGAGTAGTGAATGGTAGGCCAGGTTGGTGAGGTGCAGGAGTGGCTGGGCGGTATCGGCCCATTAAAAGTTGCTCTGTGTTTTTTTGATTGGTATAATAAAAACGAGATTAATATAAATGATGGTGATTACATGGTATACAATAAAAATATTGAAGAATGCGTTTCCCAGCTTAATACCTTCTCGTCACTCCATCGGCAGTATCTAAATGGTGTTTTAAAGCGTATACATGAGTATTATGGAGATTTGCTCCTGGGCCTTTCAATTTTTGGTTCCTATGCTCGGAGAGAAAACCGGAAAAATTCAGACCTGGACCTGTTGATTATTTTGAAAAAAGTCCCGGGTTTCAGCCAGCGCATCCGGGAATTTGTCGACAATGTAGAACTCGAACTCGAATCTTTAGCCCAAAAATTATACGAAGAAGAGGACATCCTGTGCGAGCTTTCCCCTTATATTCTCTCAAAAGAAGAATCACTAAAATTTCACCCCATTTATTTTGATTTGGTTGAGTACAACAAAGTTGTGTATGACCCGGAAGGTATAATATCTCATATTATTGAATCCACAAAGAATTTAATGGTCCGGAATGGTGCAAAAAAGGTTGAATACGGCAACTTCTGGGAGTGGGAAACGGAAAAAGGAGAATTTTTAGGGGGTACTCAACTGTGAAAATTGATGCCTTAAGTTTAGCTTATCTGGAAAAAGCTAGAATTCGATTTAAGGCACTGGGTTTTTATAATGAACACTGTTCTTATTCCGATGTAGTCAGAGAAGCTCAAGAAATGGTAGAATTATTATTAAAGGCCGTGCTGCGAGCTATAGGTGTGGAAGTGCCTAAAATACACGACGTGGGTCGCGTGCTGGAAAAGCATAAGGAATCTCTCCCTCCCATCCTGCGAGAGCGCATTGATAAAATTAAAATGATTTCAAAGCGTCTGCGCAAGGAAAGAGAACTGAGCTTTTACGGTGCCGAAGATTTTATACCTACCGAAGAATACGGCCCCGAAGACGCAGAAATGGCCATTAAAGATGCGGAATTTATTTTAAAAACCGTTGAAGAAATATTTAAAAGCAGTAAAGATTCCCAGTTTTGACATTAATGGAAGGGTAGAAATGGAGGTTATTAAAAAAAGACTGTCGAACTAATTTTGTCGACAGTCAGGAAAATTTTCATAACTGCTCATAACCATGCAGAAATATGCTGACGAGCCGGTCCGAGACCTCTTCCACATTGAATTCCCTGTTGTGGAACACCTTCTCCTGAATCACGGAAATCATCATTCCGAAAAAACAATGGGCTGCAAGATTTGTATCCTGGAAGTTTCGGGGGGTTTTTTCAGTGTTTTCATCGATTATTTTCGAAAGCAGGTTTATCACTTTGTTTTTCCTGTCATATATCCATTTCATCATGCTTTCGTCAACCAGGATGCGGTGGCTTGCTATCATCCTCAAGACATCGCCGTGCTTTTCCATAAATGAAAAGCTGAATCTCACAATTTTTTTCAGAATTTCTTCAAGCCCGGCATAACCTTTTATCTCGTTTTTCAGGCTAATTGCGTAAAGGTCTATTCCTTCCTTTATAATCTGCTGGAAAAGGTGCTTCTTGCTTTTAAAATACTGGTAAATGGTGCCCTTGCCTATTCCGGCCTTTGTCGCAATCTCCTGCATCCTGGCATTGGGATAGCCTTCGCGCGAAAATATGGAAACGGCGGCCTCAAGTATTGACGAACGCTTTTCCATCTGTTTATCTTTATTCAAAGGACTTCACCCCAGCAAAATGCAGGCCTATTCCAGGCCTTTGCCCGCCCAGTTGTCGAGCTGCGCCCTTGCCACATTGTAATCGAACACCGCGGATGTATATGCAAGCTCGGCCTGCCTCAAGTTTTCCATGGCGGAAAGCACGTCTGCCATGGTGGCCACCTGGGATTTATACTTCAGCTCCGTTGTCCTGTACACTTCCTGCGCCGTCTCCTTAGCCTTTTCCGCTGACTTTAGTTTTTCCGCAGCCTCTATCACCGCGTAATGCGCCGACCTTACAGCAAGGGAGACCTGATCTTCCGCTTCTTTCACTCCCAAAACGGCTTTCTCCAGATCTATCTTCGCCTTCCGGTATGTAAAAGTATTTTCCGCATAGTATTTCAGGGCGAGCCTGCAGTTGAGCTCCGCCACTTCCTTCATTTCCCTCACGCTTATAACCTCCGGCCTGAGCGCCAGGGCGCTTTTGACCATTTCCTCCACATCGGGAAGCTCTTCAGGCGTGTAGGTGAAAGATGTAGTGAGTTCCAGAGGAGCCGTAAGGCTGCGGCCCATAATTTTATTGAGATTCATTTTGGCCAGTTTTAGATTGTTTTCAGCGGAGACCCTGCTCGCTTCGGCGCCGGCCACGGCGGATTCCGCCATCAGCACCGAATCTTTTGCAACAACGCCGTGTTTATAACTCACCTGAGCGTTCTTTAACTGTTCGTTGGCACGTTGAAGCTGGATTTCTGCATTTTTAAGGTTGTCCTGAGCTTTCAGCACATTGAAATAGGCTTTTTCCACCTCTATCCTCAGGTTCTGCTCATCAAGCGCAAGGCTCTTTTTAGCTATCAGTTCATTGGCTTCTTTAAGCCTGGGGGACAGGTCTTTGACCTGCGCTCCCTCAAAACTAAAGGCCTGCGGCACATAATCTCTAAGTATTTTGTCGTCTCGAATCTCCTCCATCTGCTTTGACTCGTATTTGGCTTCTTCCCGTTCCACCTTTGCTTTTTCGTATTCCTGCCGTGAAATTTTTAAGCTTACATTGTTTTGAAGAGCGGTATTTACGCTTTCTTCAAGTGAAAAGCTTGTTTTTTCTTCAGCGTCAGGACTTGCAGACACACTGTTTGCGATTTCGGCCGTATCAGCGGAAACATCTCCCGCAGCTGTGGATTCCGCAAAAACCGCCAGCGGCATTAAAACACACATAGAAACCACCAGGAAGGATATAATTTTTCTATATTGCACTTTCTTACCTCCTATATGAGTGAGTATTCACTCATATTTTTATTTGTTTTTATTATATAATGGGCCTTATACCGCGTCAAGCGCATTTTTTAATCCTTATTCTCCCCATCACCCCTGCATAAATATCTTCAAATATGGAGTAAAGGACAGGCACAACCACGAGTGTCAAAAGGGTTGAGACAGTCAATCCCCCCATGACTGTAACAGCAAGGGGCGCCTGAATTTCACCGCCTTCGCCGATACCGAGGGCAAGGGGTAAAAGGCCGAGAACCGTGGTGAGGGTGGTCATCATGATGGGCCTGAGCCTCCTTGGACCGGCTTCAACTATCGCTTCTCTGACCGTCTTACCCTTTGCCCGCAACTGGTTAATGTAATCCACCAGCACAATGGCGTTGTTGACCGCAATGCCCGCCAGCATTATTATGCCGATGTATGCGGGCACACTGAAAGCCCTTCCGCTCAGCAGGAGTCCAAAAACGACGCCCGTAGTGCAGAACGGAATTGCAAACATTATGGTGAAGGGATGAAGCAGCGATTCAAACTGCGCCGCCATCACCGCATAGACAAGGAACACCGCCAGTAGCATCGCCTGGAACAGGTCCGCAAACGATTCTTCCATTTCTTTGTTCTGACCTTCGAAACTCACGCTGTAGCCTTCAGGTAAATTGACCGTAGAAATCGCTGACCTGATGTCGTTTATCACCTCTCCCAGGCTCCTTTTATAAATATCGGACGTCACATACACCACTCGCTGCTGATCTTCACGATTGATTGTATTTGGGCCTGCAGTGATTTTAAATCTGGCTATATTTCTGAGCGGCACGCTGACGCCCGACGGTGACATCAATGTCATCCCCTCAAGGTCCTCAAGGGTTTTCCTTGAAAGCTCATTGAGCTGAACGTTCACTTCCACTTCCGTTCCGGCCACCCTGTATTTGGTCGCCTCAGCACCGTTTATTGCAATCCTTACAGCCTGTGCCACCTGGCTGGCATCCAGCCCGTAGTACGAAGCCCTGTCCTTATCTACCTTTATCTGGACCTCGGGTCTTCCTTCATCCATAGACGTTTCCACATCCCGGGTGCCCGGCACTTTTTTGACCACAGCCTCAATTTTTTTGGCAAGATTCTCAAGGGTGGCAAAGTCGTCCCCCTTTATGGCCACCTGAACCGGCTTATTGCTTCCTGACGCAGCAGAGCTTGCCATGCTCATGGTGGTGGAGCTATTTAACTCGATTTTTGCTCCCGGGACCTCTCCAATTCTTTGCCTGATTTCTTCCACCACGTCCTTTGTAGATCTCTTCCTCTCACTAACCGGAACCAGGCGCACATCCATGCTGGCTATTTCGCCGCTCCCTCCTGCTCCGAGGAAGCTCTTCATTGTGTTTGTCCCAACCTGTGATGAATACATTTGAACTTCCGGTATCGAAGCCACTATGCGCTCTATGGATTTAACCAGTTCATCGGTCTTTTCCACTTTTGTGCCAAGAGGGTATTCCACATTGATTGATATCCTGCCTTCATCGGTCTCCGGGAAAAATTCTGTACCCACAAGAGGCACAGCTGCCACGCTGATGATAAGAAGAACGACGATGGTAAATATTACAGTCATTCTATGGCTAAGGGCCCACGCAAGGAGCTTCCCGTATTTTTCCTCAATACTCTGGTAAAATCTGTCCATTCCATCGAATATTCCGGCAAGAAAGCCCCGTTTTTTCTCGCTTACACCGGTGACTTTGACCAGACGCGAGCTCAGCAATGGCACTATTGTAATTGCGACTAGCAGGGAAGACAAAAGAGAGAATGTGATGGTGAGGCTCATTTCCTTGAAAACTATTCCCGCAAGACCTTTTACAAAAACAATCGGCAAAAACACCGCCACCGTGGTCAGCGTCGACGCCGCTATAGCAAGCATGACCTCACCGGCGCCCGCGGAAGCTGCTTCCATGCCATTCATACCCTGCTGTCGGTGATAATATATATTCTCAAGCACGACTATGGAGTTGTCCACCAGCATACCTACTCCCATGGCAAGGCCGCCGAGGGATATGAGATTCAGCGTAATGCCGCTGAAGTACATAACGACAAATGTGGTTATAATTGAAATGGGAATAGAAATGGCGATAACCAGTGTCGACCTGAAATTATGTAAAAAAAGATAAAGAACTATTACCGCCAGCAAACCGCCCTGTATGGCGTTTGATATCACATTGCTTATGGACCTTTTTATAAAGTCCGACTGGTCCATGATCTGATAAAGTTTTATCCCAGTGGGCAGATCTTTTTTGATGGCTTCAAGCTCTTTTTTTACTCCATCTGCCACCGCCACCGTGTTGGCATCACTGGATTTCTGTATAAGGATCCTCAGGCCTTCACGGTCGTTTATTCTGGAATACGTCTTTTTGTCTTCCGTAGCATCCTTAATCTCGGCTATATCGCTCAGCTTAACTATGGCTCCCTGCCTGTTGGCCACCACAAGGTCTTTTATTTCATCAATGCTTTCAAATTCGCCCGTTGTCCTCACTATAAACTCTCTGCTGCCGTAGTCCACCGTCCCGCCGGGCACGTTCAGGTTATTGGCTGCAAGAGCCTGCATAACCTGACCGATACTTACTCCGTACCCATTCATCTTATGAGGTGAGAGCAAGACCCTTATCTGGCGGTCCAGCCCGCCCACCACCTGAACGCCTGCCACGCCCTCTACCCTCTCAAGCCTTTTTTCTATCAAATCCTCAGCTATCTGCTTCATTAAAAGCGGGTCTCTGTCGCCGGTCATGCCGTAAATGAGCACAGGCAACATGGACGGGTCATATTTAATTACCATGGGATCGTCTGCATCATCCGGCAGAGTACCTTTAACCATATCTATTTTTTCTCTTATATCCGTTGTAGCGGTGTCAAGGTCCGTCCCCCAGTTGAAACTCACTGTAATCATGGAAACATTGGATTCACTGGATGAAGATATGCTCTTTATATTTTCCACACCCGCTATTTCTTTTTCTATCGGCTTTGTCACCATTGTCTCTATTTCTTCGGAGCTTGCCCCGGGGTAGGTGGTTATGATAACAGCCGTCGGAAGCTGTATATCGGGCAGCAAGTCCACCTGCATCCTGCTCAGCGAAACAAAGCCGAGGATAAGGATGACGAGCACTGCCATGAATGTGGCTACGGGCCTTTTTAACACCCCATCTATAATTTTCATGATTTCACCCCGCTATAGCTTCACAGAATTTTCACCGCAGACCCTTCCGTAAGCATGTTCTGGCCGCTTGTGACGACAGTCTCTCCTTCCTTCAGACCTTCCGTAATCTCCACCCTGTCTCCGTTTGTGATCCCGATCCTGACAAGGCGTTCTTCCGCTTTGCCCTGCTTCACAACATACACTGTATAACCGTTTTTCTTAATAAGTACGGCGTCCTTGGGCACGGTAATCACATTTTCTTTTACGCCTCTGACCACATTCACTTTTGCAAACATTCCGGGCTTTAACCCGTAATCCTTATTTTCTATCTCAATTTCCACCCGAAACAGCCCGTTGGCCCCCGATGCGGGTGATATGACACTTATTTTGCCTTTGATGGCACCTTTATTACCGAGAGCATCTACACTCACTGTGGCTTCCCGTCCTATATTTAACCTGTTAATATCCTCTTCCGGCACTTCTATAACGGCTTTGACCCTGTCTATATTAACTATTGTCCCCAGCGGCATTCCTGCCTGGCACATCTCTCCCGGATTTATCTGTTTTGATGAAATCTTGCCCGATACCGGCGCCCTCACCACCGAATTTTCTATACTTGTCTTTATCAGCTCTACCTGAGCCTGGGCCTGAGCCACCTGAGCCCTCAGTGCTTCAATATTTTTGGGCAGGCGCTCCTGGGTCAGCCTCAATTGTTCCTTCGCGCTTTCATACTGGCTCTTTGCTACTCTGTACTTTAGTTCCATGCCATCAAAGGACTGCCTGGAAATCGCATTAGCTTCATACAGAGCCTTCATCCTCTCGTAGTCTGCCTTTGTATTCAAATAATTATCTTCCGCCTGCTCAAATGCCGACTTTGCCTGCTCCAGCTGCTGAGGCAGCGTCCCCGACTCATTGGCGGCGAGATTGGCCCTGGCCAGCGCCAAAGTCGCCTCCGCCTGGGAGAGCTGGTCGTATAATTCGTCAGTTTCGAGTATTACCAGAGCATCTCCTTTTTTTACATAATCCCCCACCTCAAAATTTACTTCCTTTACTCTTCCCGACAGCTTGCTTACGACTTTTACTTCATCCTCCGCATCAATCTGGCCGGTATAAATCCCCACATCCTCGATTCTATCCCTTTTTGTTTCCATCACTTTTACCGGCACCGCAGATTCTTTTTTTATTTCCTCCTGCTTTTTTTTGGAACATCCGGCAAGAAAGAATATTGATGCTATAAAGAAGAACAGCAATAGCGAAGCTGTTATTTTGTTTTTTCTGCAAAACTCCATAAAATACACCCCTTTTACCTTGCTGTAATTGATATTGGGAAACTACCACCCACATAACTGATCATTTATC
Source organism: Thermorhabdus hydrogeniformans (assembly GCF_049310025.1). Taxonomy (NCBI): domain Bacteria; kingdom Bacillati; phylum Bacillota; class Clostridia; order Thermosediminibacterales; family Tepidanaerobacteraceae; genus Thermorhabdus; species Thermorhabdus hydrogeniformans. Next base: position 96,991 of record NZ_JBJYKD010000005.1, read on the forward strand.
GACCGCAATTCATCTCCTTATTTATAGAGAATGAAAACTCTATAATAGTACCGACCGTTCGGTCACTTTGACCTTGTAAAAAATATCCCCCCTTTGGTTGCATAAATAATAAATAAATAATAAATTAATTATTATTGCAAAAATGGACCGAGGGGATATACACCCCCGGCTTGCCTCATTATTTATAAATCGCTTCGAGAGGAGATTAAGAAAATATATTATAACCTTTAATTTTAGTGAGTGCTCACTTAATATAATAATCATTTAGAAGAAGCGTGTCAATAATCTGTACTTTTTGATAGCCTACCCTTTCTATTTCTAAAAGAAAATTTTTCAAAAGTTGTTCTTACTGCCTCTTCATATTGGTTTCCGGTGGTTTCTCTTTACGCCACACTGTCAACCATAAGAACCGTCCCTCTTGTTTTAACCTTGTCAACCACAAGAAACTTTCCTCGTTGTCGGCCATATTCTTCTCACACCACAAAAAAAGCCCCGCAGGGAGGCTTGATGATTAGCTTATACCCTGTGGGGCTTTTGTTTGGCTATAATACGTACTTGTTTCTGTTTTTGTTTTTTTGTGTCCTATGGTTTGTTTTACTGATAAACCTTGCTTTTTTCATAAAGCACCTCTGGATCAACGTCTGCCTGATTGCTCCATTCAATGCTATCAAAACTGACCCGTACTGATCTGAAGATTTTCTCATCCTTTAATTCTTGAAAAATGCCTTTATCCAGATAAGGCTTCATATCAAATACTCTCTTTTCCCCGTTTTCAAAAGTCAGAAGAAGCTTATAATCCTGTAAAGGTTTTACGTCAATAACGGATAAGTACATAGATTATCACCCCCTATTTTAATGGTTCAATTTTAAACGGCGGCTCACCATTCATGACCAATCTCCAGTTGGCTAATAATTCTTCCTTTCTTAACTCTGCCCAGGCTAGCACTAATTTGAGCTGCTTCTTAGGCAAATTGCCCTCCCTGACCTCACAAGAGTTGATATCGATAACCGCTTTGTAATCTTGGTAGTAGGCATGAAAGTGTGGTGGGTTATGTTCATCTGGCGCGCAATACATTCTAATAATTATTCCAAAAAACATACTAATCGTCGGCATTTTATCACCTGTTAATCTCTTTTTTACACTTCTATTATACCATATGAGTCTCAGAAATCCAGAATAGCTTGCTTCATTCCGATAATGGAAATTATGTCCCCATAAACCACAAAAACCGTTCCTCTCGTTCTCATTCAGGTCCTCACCTGGATCGTCAAATGTAGAAATAAAACTTCAGATACCTTCGGTTGGCTGCCTTGAGTATGCCAAAGGCACCCGCCTTTCAGATAAATTCAATCTGCAGGCCATTTTCTTTTGCTATTTTTTCTGCATTTTCCCTGATTAGTTTATTAATGGTTTTTCAAACCGGGGATAATCAAATATTTTTATGTCGTTTGCATAAATATGTGGTCATTCCCTGAGCAAAGCACCATCCTGGTATTACTCCGTGGATTACTTATCAGAGCGAGATATTGCTCCGTCTACTTCTAAAAAAAATTTTTCAAAATTTATTCTTACTGTTTCTTTATATTGGTTTCCAGTGCTTTCTCTTTTTGCACCCTTGTCAACCATAATAACCGTCCCCCTTGTTTTCCCTGCATAGAAAAAAAGATCCCTGGCACTCAGGATTGCTCCCAAGGCCGTAAGGGTAAAAAAGAACCCCTTTGGATTTCTCCGCCGGGGTCCTTTTTTAGTTGAGAACTTTGTGGGTTCTCAATGAATTTTCATTTTAAGCTTATTGTAATTCAACGGGTGTTGTTAAATTTACTATATTTCCTGCTAAGTCAGTTAAGCTAATAGATTCTACTTCATCACCACTAGTTAATGCAGTATTAAATTGATCTGCTGAAATTGTTATTACAGCTGTTTTAGAATCTGATGACCATGATACACTACCAATGTATGTTTTACCTTCTATTTTTATCGTCGCTGTAGTGTCAGCTTTCATAGTTTCGCTAAATACTAAAGTTATTTTTGCATCTTTAGCATCTTGGCCACCGCTAGTTGTACCGGTTCCTACATTTGCTATTTTTGATGCGTCTACTCCTTCGCTAACTGACAATTTAACTACCGTGCTTGCGAATGGGTCAGCATTTACTGCATCTACTACATCTTCCAATGTTGATGTAATATTACCTTCATCTGTAGCTAATTTAACTGTAACAGTCTTTGTACCACTGTTAAATGCTACAGAAAGGCTCTGACTAGCACTGTCATTAACTAACTCTACTGTATAATTGTTTCCAGCAGTTCCTGCTTGAACGGCAACAACTTCTATTTGATTATTTATAGTTGCAGTTGCAGTGGCACCTACTACATTAGGTTGGGTTAATTGAGCAGAAATTACATCTGGCTTTGTAACATCTGTATTCTTAACAACTTTACTTGAGATTTCAACCTCGTTAGCACCAACAAGTTTGTATACTCTTACTACATATGTTGCTTCTTCTGCACCTGGATTAGCTATTCCAAGTTCAGTTGCTGTTATTTCTTTGCTTACTAATGTTGATACTCCACTATTTGCTGGTGATCCATCAGCCTTAAATGCTACAACTTTGTATACATCTGTGTTATCTGCGGGTAATGTAATTTTAACTATCTTGTCAGTTCCTGCTTTAACTGTAGTATTAATATAAGTTACTATGTCTGTTGTTGTTGTTTCTTCTTCAGGTGTAGTTCCTGTAGTTTCTTCTAGCTTCTTATCAAACTCGGCCTTTTCGCTGTCGATGAGCCTCTCAATCACCCTGACATTGGAGCCTTTTTCTACTACGAAGATTATTACGTCACCTTTTCTGATGTTAGATGTGGATTTCTTGTTATCTTCTTCGTAAACTATTGTCTTGCTGGATATTCTAAACGTGGTATCATTGGATTTTTCACCCGCTATGAAATTGTCATTGCTGTCAAGACCGGCTACCTTGACTACAGGTCCTACTTCAAGGCTGGAAGCGTCTCTGTCGATAACCTTGCCGTAGTAGATATCGAACTCGTCTTCTGATTTACCCGGTTCGATTATCTCAAGTGTACCGTCGGATTTTACTTTGCCGATGTATGGATGTTCATCATTGGCATAGAGCATGTCTTCGTCGTCGAGTTTTCTTTCTTCCACATCGCCATCGTAAGACTGGTATTCAACATACCTGTCGCCGCCCTTCATCCAGGTGTCGATGACATAGATGCCCATCTCATCATTTGCAGCGGCACCAGAACCTTTACCGATGAATATTACTCCTTTGGCCTCTGTCTTGTTGTCATCATCGGTGAATACGTAGAAATAGCCGTCAATACCATTGGCATCCTTTAGATCTTCCCATTTGGCTTCGGAGAAGTCGTCAGTATCGTCCCAATATGCACATATATTATCTGCGATCTTATACTTTTTGCCGGTAGTGTTAAATACATATCCTTCTGCGTCGATTATTTTTACATTGTCATCGACGGAGAAAGTATAGGTCTCTTTTGCAGTGCCCGAGGGTTTAATGTTCGCTCCGGAAGGATCATCTTTATCATACGTATAGGCTTCGTATCTTTGTGCTTTTGGTAAGTAATCTTTTCCAAAATCGTTAGTAGAGTTAATCCTCCATACATTCTTGGGATCCATTACATAGATTTCATCTTCGGCAATTTCGCCGTCTTTGTTGAGTTTGAATTTGACGATAGCACCTTCTACAACAGTAGCCTTATCTTTTGTCTTCTGCCCATATTGATTGAGGGCGAAAGCACCATTTTCAGTTAAATTGTCGTCGTCTTCCATATTATAGGTTATCTCGTCGCCGGTTCCATCGTTAGTAACAGTGAATATCTTCAATTTGTCGCCATCAGCATATACTTTCGTAACTATACCGTACATGTATCCAGAAGTGGCTTCGGCTTTGGTCACGAAGTAGGCGATTCTGCCAACCGCGTCTGTATAGGCAACGATAGTTTCCTCATCGGCGTCTTCCATGTCATCGGATACATCCGAGTTCTCCAGGATATACTGATAGATGTCTTCGCCGTCGTTTACACTGTAGTAGGCTTCATAGGTCGTGCCATCTAGGTTATATTTAACTACCTTGATCTCTTTGTCGTCTATTTTGATCCTGTCGTCCTTTACGCTGGAGAGTTTACCTTCAACGATGTTGTCCTTTACTACCCTTACTACAGCATAGTCGTCGCCGCCGATATCCTGTTTCTGAATGTATACGAGGTTGCCTTCTTCGATGTCGTCAACACTGAGTATATTGCCTTCCAGGTCAAGGACTATAACTCCGTCGTAATCCTCGCCTTCCCTGAGGTCAATATCATATTCGTCATCGTCGGCAACTATACCATACAGCATCCCGTTATCATTCTTGGTTACGATCATCCAGGGCTGTGTCTCTCCGGAAGACATGATTTCTGCCCACACGATCTTGCGGTTCTTCAGAACAAACTTACCGACTTTGCCTACCAGCTTGCTGGCATCGGTGACTTCGTCGTATTCAACGGTCTTGTACTCATCACCGTCCATCACATAGATTACAGCATCCTTTTCAAAGGCGTAATCATCATCGGCCTTTACAAGGCTGAGCTTGTCGACGGTCTTCTTATCGCTCTTAAAGACCACGCCTTCGATGTAGTCGAAGTAGGGCTTGTCGTCATATTCTCTTTCGGCGTATACGACTTCATCATCGTCATTGAGGTAAATGGTCACTTCCTCGCCCAGGACATTTTCGACGTTCAGACCGTAGATCATGTCAAATTCTTTTTCTTCGCCTTCATCGTATTTGTCGTCTTCGGAATCCTTCAGGAATTTTACTCTGACCTCCTCTTCGTCAAGGCCGTCGTCGATTCTCCTGTTGGCGATAATCCTTACATCTTCGTATTTCGTTATGTTCAGCTTATCCTCCAGGAGGGTCTTGTCAGACTCATAATACTTCGTGCCGCCTGCCTCATAGGTATCGACTTTAACCACTTTGGCGTCAAGAGTATTGTTCACAAGGATGGCCACATCGCCCCTGGTGGCTCCTCCTGTGGGGTCGCTGAATTTGACGTACTTTGTAATTTCCTTTTCAGCGGCTTTCGCCAGGTAATTGCCCGGCCAGGCTCCCGGTAAGAAGGAATCTTTATAGCCCAGTGCCCTTACCAGCATGGTGATGGCCTCGGCGTAGCTCACCTTGGCATCGGGCTTGAAGGTCCCATCTGGATAGCCCTTGACGAGACCCTGGCCTGCAGCTACGTTTATGTATCCCGCGGACCACCTGCTGGCCTCCACATCTTTAAAGCTGCTGCGGCCCATGGCTGCTTTTGCGGCGGCATCCATCTTCAGTGAAGTGACAAGGATTTTTGCAAACTGTTCTCTCGTCACAACTTCATCCGGATGGTACTTGCCGTCTTCCATGCCGTTTACTATTCCGAATGCAGCAAGCCTTAACACTGCATCTTTTACGTCTTTGTCGGTTATGTCGGATGTCAGCTTCTTTACATCGACCGTACCTGCCTCATTGTCATTGCTCGCCGCCAATGCGGTCTTCGGCAAGCCGGTGCTTGCTATCCCCGCCAGAAATACCAATACCGTGAGGATGGCAAACAGTTTCTTCATGCGCTTTAGATTGTACATTTATAAACCCCCTTTTAAATTAATTTATTTTAATTTGATTTTAAAAAAACTTTTTATCCCACCTCCTGGCCATGATATAGGTAATTTTTCTAAAACCCCTCCCTTCGGCAAAAGATGAAGGGAGGGTAAATCAAAAAGAGGATTTGAGTATACCTCTCTTTGAGAGAGGTCAATATAAATGAGTGATTGCTTACATTTATAGTATAGAGACGGCGGTTTGTTTTGTCAACACATAATTTGTGTTTGTAATAAAATTGTAATAAATCTTTAACCCTCGTTTATAAGCGGTCTGCGGGAATCACCACATAATTATATTTTGAGTATTTAATCACTTTTTATTTTTACATTTAAAATTTAATATCGGTTCTTAATTATATATGGTATAATTTTATTGATAGTGATTAATCACTCATCAAGGGGGTTATAAAATGAAGAGCAATTTTGTTGAGGAACAGTACAGACAGGTTGAAAGGAGCATCAGGATATGCCTTAAAAGAAAGGAAAAAAAAGGCGAAAATTTTAAAGTAAAGCCTGAAATATTGTCCAATTTGCTGGCACTGTCATACTTCAGTACATTGTTCAGGGCGCTGCTTTCTGGAAATGTAAAAGATTTTAAAGCAGGAGAAAGTGAAATCGACGGCATGGTGGATTTTCTTTTTAATGAATTCAAATCTTAATCCCGCTTCTTTATGCCGTTGAACAGGATGTCTAAAATATTGGATATAATTTTATCCTCGTCCTGCCGACCTTCGTGCTCTTCTACCATTGTTCGCACCATGATTATCCCGATAAATATTCCCAGGAGCGTCTGTGCTGCCAGTTGCGGGTCTACATCGGTTCTTATCTTCTGTTCGGCAATGTTTTTCTCAAGTATGGACAGCACCCTGGATACCACGTTTTTATAAAATTCTTCCCTTAACTCTTTGTGAAACTGTATCTCATAAAAAATGATTTTTAAAAGTTCGAAGTTCTGTATTATCAGCCTGTAGTGCAGCTTTAATAAATTTTTCAATGCTTGTCTCGTATCGAGTCCCTGTTCTACATCTTCTATGAACTGAAACAGCGATTTTTCAGTCAGGATGTTTATCAAATTCAGGAGTATGTCTTTTTTTGTTTTAAAATATCTGAAAATTGTTCCTTCCGAGACCCGGGCCTTTTTGGCGATTTCCTTTGTGGTAGAACCTTCAAATCCTTTTTCTGAAAATACTTTTACAGCGGCTTCCAGTATCTGATGTCTACGTTTATCGATTAAGTCCTCACTTTTCCTTCTTTTCTTCCTTCTCACTTTTCCCGCTCCTTTTCAATAGTTTCACTATTTTACATTATAAAATATTATTTCAAACGGGTCAAATCAGCTCCAAACGCCAGGTAAATACCATCAGAGTGTAAAAAAGGCCCCGAGAGGGTAAACCCCCTTCGGGGTCTCTACTATTCCGGCTTTACACAATTTGTCAAAAAAAGATTCATACAAGGGTCACTTTAGATAAAACTGCCGCCGCAGCCAGACCGAGACCCGTCAGCTGGTAGACCTGGACTGTTTTTGCATTGGCCTCCACCAGCCTGGGTATATCATCGTAGTACCGCCTTGCTACGGCCACGGACCGGCGGGCAAAGGGGACGCCCAAACATGCCAGTAACCACAGCGGATTTCGCGTGAAAATGATTAAAACCGCCAGCGACAGATAGGCCAGGACATACAGCAGGGTGTAAACTCTGACCCCGCTTTTTCTTCCAAGTCTCACTACCCAGTTCTTTTTGTTTCCAAGACTGTCCGCTTCATAGTCGGGATACTGGTTTATCCAGAGCACATTGGTTATCAGAAAACCTATGGCCATGGAAGCTATAACGGCCTCGGTTTTCAGTTTGTGGGCCTGTACCAGGTAACTCCCCGACAGGATCAGCGGGCCGAAAGCTAAGCCCACCACAAATTCTCCAAGGCCCCTGTAGCAAAATTTGAATGGCGGAAGGCTGTAAAAGGTTGCCAGCAAAAAACCCGCAATCCCCAACCAGAATACTATATGTTCACGGAAAAAAGTTATATAAAGGCCTACCGCGGCTCCTCCAAGCATGGTGAAGACGGCTATCGCCCGTGTCTCTTTTACGGTCAAAAGCCCGTCAACTATGGTTTTTTTCCCGCCGCTGAAGGGCGTCCTTCTGTCCGGTGTCACAAAACGGTCCACGCCGGATTCATAATCCACAAATTCGTTGATGGCGTTTTTCCCGATCTCGATAAGGTAAACGCCGACAAGACTGCATATGAACCAGTACAGGTTAAAAACGCCCTCTAATCCGTAAGCCAGGGCGGCCCCCACCACCATGGGAATCGTGGAGGCGATCCAGATTTTGGGGTCCGCCAGCTGCCAGAATCCTCTCCACAATCTTGCAAAATCCCCCGTCATGAAATGTTCCTCCTTGAAAACTCTTTTTTAATTTAATTTTATCAGACGCGGCAGCAAATGGCAATTTTAAAAGCCGGCAAGTGTTGTCCAGTACATTGTTGCAACACATTATCATTATATTGTATAATTATTATGCGGCAATTCTAATAATTCTCAGTCCGTTATTTTTAAGCCGCGAAAAAATTAAAAATTTAATAAAGGGGGAATTGCGTTGAAGGTAGGAGTATTATGGAGGAGATTCAGAAATGTGGAGCTCCAGAGAAAGCTCACACAGGATAAAATCTTCGATGACGCTTACGATGAGGCCTTCCAGCATTACACCGCCATCAGGGAAGCGGGATTTGACGCTGTCCTGGTGGAGTGGAAAAAGGACCCCAGAGAAACCCTCCAAAATCTCACGAGCGAGAAGGTGGATATTGTTTTTAACGCCTCATCCCTGCAGGAGGTGGCGTTCCTGGAGACTTTCGGCATCCCCTTCGTGGGTTCGGGGCTGGACCTGGTGGCCACCAGCAAAGCCACACGCAAAAAAATCGTAGCTTACCACCGGCTGCCTACACCCAGCTTCTTCGTGGCTTACGGCCCTGACAGGATTCCGGAGCACCGGTTAAAATATCCCCTTTTTGTAAAGCCGCTCAGGGGCAGGGGCAGCGCCGGCATCAGCGAGGAAAACATAGTGCGGCGCCCTGAAGACCTTCCGAAGGTGGTGGCCAAGATAACCGAAAAAATCGGACAGCCGGCGCTGGTGGAGGAGTACATTAAAGGCCGGGAGATCACGGTGGGCCTCATCGGATATGAAGACCCACGGGTCCTGCCGGTTCTGGAAATAGAATACAACTCCGCGGCCACCAATACTTTCGAGCACAAGATGCTGGACAACGAGATTATCCACTGCCCGGCAAAACTTTCACCGGAGGAAGAAAGCAGGATAAAAGACGCGGCAAAAAAAATATACACGATACTCAACGCCAGGGATTACGGCAGGATAGACATGATTTTGAGCGAAGACGGCACACCCTACTTCCTGGAGCTCAACACCTTTGCCGGCCTCACCATGTCGTCGGGCAAAGCCCATCACGGCTACATGGGCTATATGGCGGAAGCAGCCGGCATGAATGCGGCAAAATTCATAGGTTCCATTATCGACAGCGCTTTAAAGAGATACCGGCTGCCCTTGAGTGAGAAAAACATGATGATATCATGAAAAAAGCACCCCTCATGGGGTGCTCTTTGCTGAAAAATATTATCCATACTGAGATATTTATTGTTCTTCTTTAGCTTTACTTTTTTCCATTTCCAGCAGGACAACCTGAGCAAATTTTTCAAAGTCGCTTAATTTATTTTGAAGTATATCGTATAACATATCTATATCAATATCCCAGTATATATGGACCAACCTGTTTCTGAATTTAGCCATCTGCTGCAACTCGCTTGAAAATTCGGGGGGTATAATTTTTTCTTCTTCAAGGACTTTAAAGACATCCGCATAGTCTTTAGGGCTCCTGTATCCCCTGCTGGCAATTATATGATTTCCGATATTCAGGGTAGTTTCTATCGCCACCTGGAGTAATCTTTCAGTCGCCGCTTGACTTATAGAATCCTTTTTAAACTCATCTATTGAAATATTTTTAAGTTTGTTCAATCGACTCAAATAATTATTCAGAAGGCCTAGCTGGCGTAATATCTTTTCTTCGTTCAATTTATCATCCTGCCCTCTCTTATCCTTTTTTTCAGATAATAATTGTATTCGTCGTATATATGTTTGACATCGAAATAACGCTGTAAAGCTTTGACCTGGAAGTCGCATCTTAATTCCCGATCTTTTTCATAAATTAATCTGCCCGATGAAATGACCTCATACTGCAAATATGGAGGGCAATTGTTAAGTATGACCAGGTCGAAATCATCGGTGTGAAGGGCTTCGGATATGTCTCCGATGAGTTCAAGTTCCGCCTCAAAGGAAGTTTCGCCTTGCAATAACACAGCTATATCTATGTCGCTTAAATCGGTAGTCTTACCCGTGGCGTGAGAACCGTAAATATATCCTGCCACAATATCGGGTCTTTTTTCAAAAACCTCCGGGAGCTTTTCGACAGCCTTTACCAGAATGTCTTTGGGCAATTTTGAACCAAATTTTATCATAAAAAAATCTCCCAAATCCGGTAATTTATAGTTAATGATAAGCCTGTTTTTTAATTGGCATATTTTTTTTAAAATCAGAAACTTTAATTCCATTAAATTATAGCACGGCCTGGAAATAAAATCAAACCGCCCTTCATGCCTGATCGATAATACGGGCAGATTAGCTATGGTCTCTAATGCTGCTTGCTTTAACTTCTTGATTTTTTGTCTTTCTTTATACAGGGTTTGATTTGGCAGTTTTATGGGTTTCAATTCCACATAACGTTGTCTTAAATATGGTATTATTTTTTCATTTCGAGTTCTTTAGGGATAGGATTTTGTTTAATGCCGAAAATGAGTAAAAAAAAAGTGTTGATATATATACAATAATGTATTACAATATATATACAATAATGTATTACAATCTAATGATTATAAACTGGAGGTGTTGATGAAATATGTATGTAAATCGGGATGATAACAAGACTAAATTGATCTCGATAAGATTCCCTCTGGCGCTGCTTAAAAAGATAGATGCTCTGGTGGAAAATGGTTGCAGGAGCGATTTTATCATTTCGGCTACTGAAAACGAGCTAAAGCGTATAAACGCAAAGATGGCACTGGAAAAATCTTTCGGAACATGGAGCGATGAAAACCACCCCGACCTAAAGGACTCCGATGCGATTGCCAAATGGGTGGCGGAAAAAAGAACTACTTATGATTATTTGCGGAATACCAAAGGAGAATAATTTAATTATGCTGTATAAAAACTATCTTCTTGACACCACCGCTATTATTGAAATACTGCGGGGAAATAAAAACATAAAAAAACTCATTGAGCGCTGGCTTGACGAAGGTAATAATATACACTATTCGATATTATCAGTTTATGAGGTATATAGCGGCATGCGGGAAGGGGAAGAAAATGGCGTCAAAGCTTTTTTTGAAGGTTTTTCATGTTGCAATTTAACCCCATCCATCGCAAAACTAGCCGGTGATTGGACTATGTGCTACCGGAAAAAAGGCATTACGATTAGCGGTTTTGATGCTCTAATAGGCGCTACGGCATATATTAATAAATGCATACTTGTCACTGCTAATGTAAAACATTATCCAATGCTGGAACAGAATCAGATTTATAAGCACTGAACCTTCACTTATCTCAAAGAAAATCCGTATTCTAGCGGGTCTTCCTCATCTATAATGTAGTGGTTCAAAAATTGTGCGGCATCAGGTTTCCACCAGATTGTGCTTGATTGCAAACAGCACCGCCTGGGTCCGGTCGCTTACACCCAGCTTTTGGAATATATTCGTCAGGTGATTTTTAACCGTCTTTTCGCTTATAAAAAGTTTTTCCGCTATCTCCCTGTTGGAAAGCCCCATGGAAATCTGCTGCAGCACCTCCAGTTCTCTCTCTGTCAGATCAAAATGATATCGGGACTCCTCTTCCCTTTTTTTAGACAGCCGGTTGAGCTCTTTGAAAACTTTTGGGGTAAGTGAAGGAGGGATAAAAGCCTGCCCTTCCGCAACGCACCGGATGGTCTTCACTAGCTCGTGGGGTCTGATGTCCTTTAAAACATAGCCGGAAATGCCGCTCCTTATAAGCTCGAACAAATACTCTTCCTGATCGTGGATTGTGAGGGCTATTATATTTATCCCCGGCTTTTCCGCTTTTATTATTTGCGTGGCTTTTATACCGTTAACATTGGGCATATTGATGTCCATCAGTATGATGTCGGCATCGGTATTTCTGGCCAGTTCTATCACCTGATCGCCGTCTTCGGCCTCCCCCACCACAGTAATATCCGGTTCCAGCGAAAGGATTTTTATTATGCCTTCCCGAAGAAGGGCATGGTCATCGGCAATAATTACTTTAATTTGTTTTTTACCGGCCTGTGACATGCTCACCCCTCCGTACTCCGGCCAGGCCATTTTCCTCATGGGCCGTCGGCACGCTTAAAATCACTTCCGTTCCCTGGCCCGGTGAAGATTTTACTTCAAATTTGCCCTTTAATAACTGTATGCGCTCCCTCATTCCGATAAGCCCGAAGGCCATGCCGCTCTTTTCGGCCATTACTTTTTCCACGTCGAAACCGCAGCCGTTGTCCCGGACAACCACATTTATCCTGTTTTTCAAGAATTCTATTTTTATCAGCACTTCCGTGGCCCTGGCATATTTCCTTATATTTGTCATGGATTCCTGGATAACCCGGAAAATGGCCACCACGAGGGAAGAAGAAAGCTCGTATTCCTTGCCCATTACTATTATCTCGACATAGATACCGTAGTCGTTCATATACTGTTCAACGTAGCGCTTGAGGGCGGGCACAAGGCCCAGATCGTCGAGGGCCATGGGGCGCAGGTCGAAAATTATTTTCCGCACGTCCTGGAGGCTCCTGCGCACCAGATCCATCAAACCGTAAAGTTCTTCCTTTAACATCGCCGGATTAACCTCCATCAGCTTCAAACAAAATTCGGCCCTCATTACTATATTTGCCAGGCTCTGGGCGGGCCCGTCGTGAATCTCCCTCGCCACCCGCTTGCGCTCCTCTTCCTGGGCCATAATCACCGAAAGGCCCAGGGCCTGCATCTGCTGCATCTCGCCTATCTGATTGCTGATGGTCTCAAGATCATTGCTTAATATCTTTAGCACCATTCCCACGTTTGCAATCAATTCTTCCGAACGCCTTATGGTGACTTCTAAATTTTTTAGATTGCGCTCCAGGTGATCCCTCTGCAGCCGGAGCAATTTTTCCTTTTCTCGCTTGCTCAAAAGCTCTATCTGTCTTTTATTGGCTTCTTCGTAAGCTTCTTTAATCTGTTCTTCGGTGTAGCGTTTAAAATCCCGGCTGACTTCCATCAAATGAATTCTCGACTGGGTGTAAGTCTTCTCCAGGTCGTCAACCTCTTTGATAATACTCGCAATCTCCTTTTTTACCGATTCGAGCTCCTGCTTTGTCCTCTCATACTCCAGCCTCGCGCTTTCGCCCAGCTGGTAGAGTTCTTCTTTGCTCTTTTCGACAACCTTTCGCGTCTTTTGTATTATCCTCTCGAGGTTGGCTATATTGACCAAGGCTGTTCATCCTTCTAAACCAAATTATTTTAATCGGCAAAAATTCTTCTATAATAAATATTTTAATATAAATCTGCGAATGTGTAGCCTTCCGTTTTAAACTGCAGTGCGAGGGAGTTGAGCTGGTCGCTCATGCGCGCAAGGCGCCTGGCGCTTGAGCCAATTTCCTTCATCAATTCGGACTGCCGGGCGGCGTCCATTTTTCCGGCGCCATTTTCAAATAATTCCGAGCGCTTTGCTATAAGGTTTGAGGTGGAGCACATGTCGCCCACAATGTTTTTTATAGAGTTAAACAGCACTCCCAGCTGCCCGCTCATGGCATTAAAAGCCCCGGCCAGACGCCCCAGTTCATCCCCCGTGGCAACGGGCAGCTTATATGAAAAATCGCCGACGGCAACCTTTTCGGTGGCCAGGAGCAGCTCTTTTATCGGGCGGCCCACGGCCCTGATGATTATCAGGCGGGCCAGCAGGAGCCCGGCCAGTATCGCCAGAACAAAATTAAAAATAATGTTATAGGCCGTCTGTTGGAGGTAATTTTCAATAAACCTGAAATCCGTCGTGATGTAAATACGGCCGACGGATTTGCCGCCGCCGTCCAAGATGGGCGATGTAAAAGCGACGGCGGTCACCTTCCCGTTGCCGTCTCTTACCGGAGTAAGCTTTTTGCCGTCCGCCCCGGCTGCCATATATTCGGCCTTTGCTTTGGCCGAAACTTCGCTCGCAATGCCGCAGGATGCCATGACATCGCCGTTTTCATTTAGAATTACAGCTTCCATGATAGAGCCGTCGGCATGCAAATCCTTCATTACCTCATCAAGCACGGCATAATTTCCGGACCTTGCCGCCTCGAACGCCACCGTATTGAGAAGGCGCACCGTGGCCCACCCCCGGTCTACAACCCATTTTATGAGGACATTGCGCTCCCTCATATATGTGGAAAAACCCACCGCCCCCATTAAAAGGGTGATGAGCAGCGTAAAGCCAAGGCTCAGCCGGAAGGTAAGAGAAAAACCTCCGCCTTTGTACGAGCTTTTTGCCATACTTTTATCACTCCTCGAAAGTAAATTCAATCACATCGCCAATTTCCGTGCCGGTGGCCCTGCACACCCCGGCGGGCAGTTCCAGAGCTTTTACGGCCTTTCTTACCACCGGTCCAAACCGGAACGGCGGGATGGATTGCGCCACCTTCAAGACCCTGTTGTCGCCGTCCAGGAAAATCACATCGATGGGATATCTCATGAACCAGGTATGTATAGATGAACACGGCATGATAAGCAGGGCCATGCCGGTTTTAAAATCCGGTGTTAAAATCAAGCCCACCAGCCTTTTTGCAAAATCGAACGCCGTTTCAACTCTATCGGCCAGGACCGTTTTCCTGGTGGAGTTAATCGCCTTCATAATTTCTCCTCCCTAAAAACCAAAAGCCCGCATTATCTGGATGACCGCCGGCCCCAGCAGGACGATGAACACTGCGGGAAATATAAACATCACCATGGGTATCAGCATTTTTACCGGTGCCTTCATGGCCATTTCTTCTACCCTTTGGCGGCGTTTTTGACGTGATTCTTTCGACTGCAAGCGCAGCACTTTTCCTATGCCGATCCCCAGCTGTTCCGCCATGATAATCGACCCTACAAAGTTTGACAGGTCGTCAACCGCCAGCCTTTCGGCCATTTCCCGGAGGGCTTCTCTCCTTGGCTTACCCATTCTCACTTCCTGCAGCACCAGCGACAGCTCTTCGGCCAGCACGCCTTTATATTTCTCTGTCACCTTCATAAGTGCTGCGTCAAAACCAAGGCCCGCTTCCACGCAGACGGTGATGAGGTCCAGGATATCGGGCAGCTGCTTTTCCACCTGTTCCTTTCGCCGCCTTATTTTTGAGTTTATCCCCGCATCAGGCAGCAGCCAGCCGAAGGCACCTCCGGCAACGGCCATGACGGCGGACTGTACGGTTGTCTGCCCTGTAAACTGCCACAATGTTTTCAGTGCGAGGGCGGAAAGGCCGGCAAGCATGTATTTTATCACCATAAATTCACGTGGTGAAAGGTTGAACGGCCTGCCCGCTTCTATCACTCTCTTTTCCAAAATCTCTTCCCTTGCGGCCGGAACATAGCGTGCAAATACCCCTGCCAGGCCCGCCAGTATGGGCCTTATAAACCTTTGAAATAAGGGCGAGGACAATTCCTGCTGCCGTATGGGAATCGGGGCCGCCCCTACCACGGCCGTCACCCGCCTGCTCATTTTTATGCTTTCACCGAAAATCCACAGGTATATCAGCAGCGTGCATGTAAATACTCCGCCGAAAACGCCCGTTAAAATCAGAACCACTGCCACTCACACGGCCTCCTTAAAACTTTATGTCCACAATCTTTTTTATAATCAGCATGCCTGTAATCTCACCCGCAACGGCAAAGAGGAGCATGAGAAGACCCAGCCTGGATGAAAAAAGTTCCATAATATAAGAAGGTCTTGCCACCAGCATAAAACTTCCAAGAAGCAAGGGCAAAAGGCCGATAATGAGACCCGAGATTCGGCCCTGGGCTGTAAGGGTCCTTATTTCCCGCTTGATGCGGATGCGGTCCCGGATGGTCCCGGCAATATTGTCCAGGACCTCCGAAAGATTACCCCCCACCTGCCGCTGGATAAGCACCGCCGTGACCACCAGGTCCAGGTCGTCGCTGTTCACGCGTTTTGCCATGTTTTCAAGGGCCTCTTCGGTGGATGTGCCCAGGTTTATTTCCTTGATGGTTCTGGTAAATTCCTTTTTTATAGGGTCCGGCAGTTCCTTCCTCACCATGTCCATGCTCTGCAGGAAACTGAAGCCTGAGCGGAGACAATTGGCCATGATGGTCAGGGCGTCTCCGATCTGGGAATTGAAACTGGAAAGCCTTTTTGCCCGAGCGGCGTTCAGCATCACAAAAGGGACAGCCCCCGCCGCAAGTCCCAAAAGTAGAATTGCGGCAGGATTTAAAGTAATTGCAAGTGCAAACAGTGATGCGCCCAGGGCGCAGGATAGCACTATTACAATAAACTCCCCGCCGCGCAGCAGCACATCCGCTTCTTCCAGTTTTTTATCCACGAACCTTCCCAGGCGCCGGGTCATGGAAAAATTCCCCGCCCTTGTCAGCAACCTGCGTAGCAATTCCCCGTGCTCCGAACCTTTGGTCGTTATCTTATCTCTTACATCCTGAGCCGCAATCTTTTTTATGCGGGTTATCACTCTCTGCATGTCCGAAGATTTCAGTTCGCCGACCCCCAGCACCGTCAAAAATACCGCTGTAAATATCAATATGTACAGGGTTTGCATGCCTTTCACCCCCTCAAAAGGCCTCCGGTTTAAATATACCGGGCGAGAGCTTTATCCCGCTGGCTTCAATGCGGTCCATGAATTTGGGTCGGATGCCGCTGGCCGCAAAATACCCCTTTACCGTGCCGTCCTGGTCCACGCCGGTCTGGCGGAAAGTATATAAATCCTGCAGGACAATTACATCACCTTCCATCCCCAGCACTTCGGTGATGTGCGTAATGCGGCGGGAACCATCCCGCAGGCGGCTCTGCTGTATGATCAAATCAATAGCCGACGATATCTGCTCCCGTATGGCCCGTACCGGCAGATCCATCCCGGCCATCAGAACCATAGTCTCCAGGCGCGACAGCATATCTCTGGGGGAATTGGCATGGCCCGTGGTGAGAGATCCGTCGTGGCCCGTGTTCATCGCCTGCAGCATGTCCAGCGCTTCGCCGCTGCGCACCTCACCGACTATAATTCTGTCCGGCCTCATGCGAAGCGCATTTCGAACCAGGTCCCGGATGGTTACGGCCCCTTTGCCCTCAATGTTCGGGGGGCGGCTTTCCAGTGTTATTACATGAGGCTGGCGAAGCTGCAGTTCCGCAGCATCTTCGATGGTGATTATTCTTTCCGTAGGGGGAATAAATGAAGACAGAACGTTGAGCGTGGTTGTCTTGCCGCTGCCGGTCCCGCCGGAGACCACGATATTCAGCCTTGCCCTGACGCAGGCCTCCAGGAACTCAGCCATTTGCGGTGTAAGCGTTCCGAAGTTAATCAGGTCTTCCACCGTAAAGGGGTCCCGGGAGAACTTCCGGATTGTTATAACCGGTCCGTTTAAAGAAAGGGGAGGTATGATTGCATTTACGCGGGAACCGTCCGGAAGCCTTGCATCCACCATCGGCATGCTTTCGTCAATACGCCTTCCGATGGGTGAAACAATTCTGTCGATTATATTCATAACATGGTCATTATCCCTGAAAACCACTTCCGTAAGTTCCAGCCTGCCGTTTTTTTCCACATACACCTGATTGGGACCGTTTACCATTATTTCGCTTATATCCGGGTCATTGAGGAGTGGAGTTATGGGGCCGTAACCGAGAATTTCATCAACTATTTCAGCTGCTATTTTGAGTCTATCCACGCGGGGGATCCGGTTGTCGCCGTCAGATGTTAAGTACTGTTCGATCAGCTGTTCAATTCGCTTTGCCATGAATTCGCTTTCCTGTTTTTCCGGGGATTGTAAGTCTTTAAGTTCGTCCACCACCTTTTTGTGCAGGCTGACCTTCAAGTCGGCGTAAGGGTCACATCTCAAGTGGTTTTGCGGCATCTTTCGTTCTTCGCGGTTCAAATCTTCCGGCACCTTTTTGCTTTCGAGCTTTTTGAGTAAAGACACGCTGTATCACTCCGGATTTAAAAACTTAGAATTCTCGTTACAAAAGATTTTACGGAAGTCGTTTCCCGGGTCTCATTTTCTTTGGCCAGGTCCAGCAGGTCGATCAAATTTTTTACGGCTGATGAAACTTTCGAGAAAGGCTGACCCATTACGAAAGGCACTCACTTATTTATGGAGTTTCTAACCGTTTTGCCGTCATCGGGCACCGATGCCGTAATGGAGGTGTTCAGCGTTTTTTCCAGTTCCCTGACTTTGATGCCTTCGTTGTTTTGCTGGTTTAAGATTAACCTCACCTTTGATTCGCAGTTCAGGGCTTTCATGATGTCCAGGGCGGTTTTGACGTGTTTTAACGTAGTTAAATCCTGGTTCAAAACCAGCACTATCCTGTCACTAGCTTCCAGGACTCCCAGGTTTATGTCGCTGTAAAGCGGGGCAGTATCCACGATGATATAATCGAAGTTTTCTCTTAAAATTTTTAGAAGTTGCTCTATATGGTGCTGGTGAACAAGTTCCGCTTGTTCTGGGCTTGCCGGCGCCGGAAGAACCCTCAGACCCGACAGGTGTGGCACCAGGAATACGTCTACCAGTTGATAATCCATGGTTTCCTGTTCCTGGACCAGGTCGGCTATGGTGCTTCTAGCAGTGATGTTAAGCATCACTGCGGCATCGCCGGCGGTAAGGTCCAGGTCCAGTATAGCCACTTTCTTTCTGGTTTCCTGAGTCAGCTCTACGGCCAAATTGCAGGCCAGGGTGGTCTTGCCCACCCCTCCTTTGGTGCAGAAAAAGGTAATTACCTTGCCGCGCTTCTGTGCGAGGACCTGAGAGGAACCCGCCGGCTGGGATGACATAAGGTACATGTTCCGCCGCTTCTGGGCTTCGTTTACCCGGCGGATGGCGTTTGCCAGTTCATTTGCCGAAAAGGGTTTGACCAGGTATTCCCTGGCCCCGGCGGCCATGGCCTTTCGCAGGTATTCCTGCTCGCCCTGAATGGAAATAATGATGATGGCGCTCTGGGGCACGTTGACGGAGATTTGCTCCGTTGCTCCAATGCCGTCCAGGCGGGGCATATTTATATCCATCAATATAACATCCGGTTTAAGTTCCTCCGCCAGTGAAACGGCCTCATGGCCGTCGGCCGCCTCACCCACTACCTTTATATCCTCTTCAAAATAAAGCAGGCGTTTTATATCCTCCCTTGTTGTCGGTATATCATCGGCTATCAATACGGTGATGGGCGTCATGAAAAAACCTCCCCGCTATCGCATTAAATGTCCAAGTTTGCTTGTTGGAACCGGCAGCACATCCGAATCCTCCGGCGAGCGGAGCGCCAGTTGAACGCTGCCCTGCTGTATGGCCAGCGCTATCTGCTGGGCCTGCTCCGGTTCCACCATCAGCGTTATTGTTTGAAGCTCTTCCTTTGCTGGTACGCCGCTGTCCATGGCTCTGTTGACCGCCAGCACCGGCACGTTTTGTATTATGGTAGAAGTCACAGGGGTTTTTTGCTCACCCGGAGCATTAAATGTCACCATTACATCCACGTGATCTCCCGTATTAATCAGCCCGTGCAGTGCGGTGATGTTATTTACCGGTATCGAGACGGCCCTCTTGCCCTTTGTAATTTTTGCAGATAGGCCTGCCGCCGGATCATCCCTCGCCACCAGTTTGTCGCTCAGGATTAGCTCCCCCGGGTAAATATCGCCGCGGGCCATTTTGCCCACCGCATCCTTGATATTCATTATGGTGCCCGGCGCCACATACTGAGCCGGCATTTCTTTAAACTCCAGCATATCGCCGCTGATGACGGTCCTTGCGGCAATCTTTTGCTTTGCAGTGGCTACCGGGACAAAATTCCCCTTCGTCATATATGTTTTTTTTAAATCTTCCATGTACCTGTATGTGCCAAAAGCGGCAGTAAAGCCGAATACAAGCGCCAGCAGTAAAATAAATTTGCTTTTCATATGCCGTATCTCCCCGATAAATTTTTTAATCTACAAGTTTTGCCGCATGTAAACCGTAATCGGATTGATGTGGGTCGATTGTATACCGCAGCCCCTCCGGCGGGACCATTTGCAAAAAATAGCCCGAAACCTCGCTTTCTTTGCCCCTTCCCTCAACCCCTTTCAATAAAAAGGCTGCAAATCCCACAATTTGAACCTCATCTCTGCCGTGCAAGGGTGTAGGGTTGAATATGGGCACTATCATTACCATGGGACAATCGGGATAATAGTGATCAATGGTGCACTTAGGGTTATGCGGGCAGCTGTTCAAACGGTAATTTATTCCTTCTTCCGTAGGTCCGGACATGTTGCCGGGTTCTGTCATTACCCATTCTCCCACTTTTACGATGCCCCTGTATCCATATTTAAGGTTGTTCTCATAGCTGGAGGCCCCCCTCAATTCCAGAGCCAGAGCGCCGTAATTGCCGGGTCCGTATTTATCCTGTGAGCCCGCCTTCAGGCGATATTCCTGCCCGTACACCAGCGTCTGGTCCGGAATACCAAAGGGGACCACACCGCTGATGGCACTGACGCCACCAAATACGGCGGAAGCCCTGGCGGAAACCTCGCCATTTGTCAAACCGAAAACCCGGGCAAAGGTGTAATCTACACGGCGTGATGCTTCAACGGTTACCCTGACACCGCCGGGGTCAAAACTTACACGGGCTTCTTCCGGCGCAACACCGTTGTATTCCAGATATTGATTGGCTTTTTGTTCGGCCAGAGCAACGGACGGGAGTTCTCGGGCCGCAGCAAGTGCAGCAGCATCGCACGCGTTCTGCAGGCGGCTTTTTTCTAGTATCATGGTGCCCACGTCCACCACCAGGGCGGTAAAACCCAAAAACACCGCCAGCATGGCCGCCGCCAGCACCAGGGCAGAGCCTCTTTGGTCAATTTTTAATCTTGTCAGCATCAAACAATGTTTTTTCATCATTCAATCCTCATTGTAGCTCTGGATTTAAGGATGACGGGGTCCGGCAGCAGGCTGTCAAATAGAGGGGTAATCAGATCCGCGTCATAAGCGACTTCCACTGTAAATGGCAAACCCGGCATCCGGTCGGCCTCTCCGGGCTCAAGTTTTACGATATGCAGCCTGGTGTCGGCCTCAGGCAAAGGAGCGGCCTCCCGCACCCTGGCGATAATCTCGGCGTCCGTTTTTCCCACCGCCCCGGCCCTTGCACCTTCCCGGGCGGCGTAGGTTATGACGATGTAGGAATAAAATATGCGCCCGAATTCCAAAATGCCGAACAGTATTAAGACGATGACCGGCAGTATCAGGGCGAGTTCCACCATAGCCTGACCCTTCTGGCTTTTTTCAAGCCTTATAATCTTGATCACGCAAAATCACCTCATCAGATATGCCAGAACGGTACCCGCCGCAATGGCGATACCGTATGGAAAGGTCGGGGCCGAATCTCCGTAGATGGTGTCGAGCATATTGACTTCGGGGATGAAACCGAAAAACGAAAGGAGAGTGAAGATAACGGCCCTAACCCGTGCTGAAAAAGCCCCGCTTTTAGCCATGATCACTATGGAGATAAGACCTCCGATGACCGCAGTAAAAAGAAACGACGACCAGACAAAGCCGGGGCCTTTAAAGGCTCCCACAACCCCCATCAGCTTGACGTCTCCGGCCCCCATCCCGCCCATGACGAAGGGCACCAGGAGAAGCGCCACACCCAGCATCATGCCTTTTATTCCGTCGAGCCCTCCGGCAAGACCTCCTGAATAAAAATTCCACGCAAGACCTATCGCCGCTGCGGGGAAGAGAACCGCGTTATAGATTTTTTTAAATTTTATGTCCGTGTACACGCAAACAGCCATTACCGGAATCAGAAGCCAATCCGCAGACATTTCCACCAGCCCTTTCCATAGAGGCTCCTCTGTAGAAACCATAACTCAGCCGAAGCCCAACGCCCGCCTGAAAAACTTTTCACAGAGGCTCTGGTGTTAAAGCGGCCCTACCGAAAAGTAGGGCCAGTGGCAAAAATTATATAAATTTTTAATATTTGATTCCTCTTACTACTTGTTAAGTTCATCTGCTACCTTTTGAAAATTACTAAATACGCCTTGCCCCAGAGCCGTCAGAGCGGCGATTACCACCACCGCCACCAGCGCCAGGATGAGGCCGTATTCGGCCATGCCCTGGCCTTCCTCGCCGGTCCAGAGTCTCTTAAAATGTTTCAACATTTTCCCGACCTCCTTGGTTTTTTCTTCGAATTCCTAATCCTTCTTTTGATTTAATAATAGCAGCTTAAATAAATCCGCGCATGATTCAAAAGTCGAAAAAATTCACCGCTGGGGCCCATAATCAGATTGGGACGTTTGTCCCAAAATAAAACGGGACTCAAACGAGTCCCTTTCTGAGAGGCGGCTTGCGCTCCGAATACTCCATATGTGACTTCATCTTCGCCCTGAAAATGGCACCGTCCCCGAACCGGTCCCTGATCTCGTCTATGACGCGGTTGAGCCTTTTCTTTTTTGCTTCGTTTTCGAAGAGACAAACCTGGTCAAATTCCCTTACCAGCCGGGACAGGCTCACCCCCAGGAGCCTCAGGGGCGTTTTGCCGTCCCAGTTGGCGTGAAGCAGCTTTCTGGCGGCGGCGTATATGTCTTCGGTGGCGCTGGTATGCGGTATGGTGACCGAGCGGGTGATGGTGCAAAAGGAGGCGTCCCGGAGGGTGATGGTTACGGTGCGTCCCACGTAGCTTTCCCTCCGCACCCTGCGCCCCACTTTATCCGAGAGTGAAAGCAGTACGGCCTCCGCCTCCTCCCAGGTGGTGACATCCCTGGAAAGGGTGACCGAGTGGCCCATGGAGCTGGCGGTGTCCATGGAATGGGGGTCGACCGGGCTGTCGTCTATGCCGTTGGCCGCAAGGTGCAGGTGCCGCCCCACCAGCCCGAAAGCCTTCTCGAGAAATTCCACGGGCACCTGGGCCAGATCCCCTATGGTGTTTATGTTCATACCCTTGAGGTGTTCCGCCATGCGCCGCCCCACTCCGAACAGTTCGTCCACCGGCAGCGGCCATAAAACCCGCGGGACGTCTTCGGGGGCCAGCACCGTAAGGCCGCCGGGCTTTTTCAGGTCCGAGGCCATCTTAGCCAGGAGCTTGTTGCAGGAAACCCCCACGGAGCAGGTCAGACCCAACTCCTTCAAAATGGCTTCCTGGATTCTTCCGGCTATCTCAACGGAGTCGCCGAAAAGCCCTTCGCATCCCGTCACGTCCAGCCACGCCTCGTCGATGCTGAAAACTTCCACCAGGGGAGAAAACCTCCTGAGTATTTCCATCACCCGCTCGCTGGTCCTCACGTAGAGCTCGTAATCGGGCTTTATGAATATGGCGTGGGGACACAGCTTCTTGGCCTCCCAGTTGGGCATGGCGGTCTTTACCCCGAACCTGCGGGCTTCGTAGGAGGCGGTGAGGATTATGCCGTTTCGCCTGGCGGGGTCCCCCGCCACCAGCACGGGCTTGCCCCTGAGGCCTGGGTCCTTCGCCTGGTGGCACGAGGCGTAGAAGGCGTTCATATCCACGTGAATGATAGGCAGCATAAACCCATCTCCCGAACAGTTGTTCTGTATATTTTATTTTACCACCTTCATGCGGCAAAATCAAGGCTATCGGGCCTTAAAATGTGGTTTTTCCGGGATAATGTCATCTTAAAATTTCTCAATTCTGTGATAATGTCATATAAAAATTTCTTAAGTAGAAAATGTCACTCGCTGTGGTAAAATGGCCGTAGGCCTCAAAAATTCAAACGGTAGAAAGTTTAATATTACCATAAATGGAAAAAAGGGCTGCCGGCAAAAAGCCAGTAACCCTTTTGATCTTTTTTATTTTATCTTATTACATTTTATCTTTATTACATTCCCGCCAACTTTTTATAGGTCTCAAGCCTCTCTTTTGCGTCCTTTTCCGCAGCCTTGAAGAGTTCGTCGGCTATGTCGGGGAAGGTCTTGGCGAGAGACGAGTAACGCACCTCTCCCATCAGGAAGTCCCTGAAAGAACCCGTCGGGTCTTTGGAATCGAGTATGAACGGATTCTTGCCCTGTTCCTTCAAAAGGGGATTATACCTGTAAAGGTGCCAGTAACCGGCTTCCACCGCTTTTTTTGCCTCCAGCTGGCTGCAGCCCATGCCGCTCTTGATGCCGTGGTTGATGCACGGGGCGTATGCGATGATAAGGGACGGGCCAGGATAGCTTTCGGCCTCCACAAGGGCCTTTATCAGCTGATTCTGGTTGGCGCCCATGGCCACCTGGGCCACATATACGTAGCCGTAGCTCATGGCCATCAAGCCCAAGTCTTTCTTTCTTACTCTCTTACCGGCGGCGGCAAACTGCGCCACGGCGCCGGTGGGAGTCGCCTTGGAAGACTGGCCGCCGGTGTTCGAATACACCTCGGTGTCAAACACCAGCACATTCACGTCTTCTCCCGAAGCCAGCACGTGATCGAGCCCGCCAAAGCCTATATCGTAAGCCCAGCCATCTCCGCCGAAGATCCACTGGGATTTTTTCACCAGGTATTCTTTCATATCGTAAATCTCGGCAAGCAGCTTTTTGGTCCTGTCACAGGCGGTCTCATATTTTTCAATCAGCGGTATGATGGTCAGAGCCGCCTTCCTGGTCATCTTCGCGTCGTTCATGTTGTCAAGCCACAGCTGGAAGGCTTCTTTCAATTCCGGGGCAAGGTCCAGTTCCATGGCCTCCTTTATAAGGGACGCCAGTTTCTCTCTTTTCTGTTTTACCGCCAGGTACATGCCGTAACCGAATTCGGCGTTGTCCTCAAACAGCGAGTTGGCCCAGGAAGGACCGTGACCGTCCTTATTGGTGCAGTAAGGCGTCGACGGTGCGCTGCCGCCCCAGATGGAAGAGCACCCCGTGGCGTTGGCTATCATCATCCGGTCACCGAAAAGCTGGGTTATCAGCTTGGCGTAAGGAGTTTCGCCGCAGCCGGCGCAGGCCCCGGAGAATTCCAGGAGGGGCTGCTCGAACTGGCTGCCTTTGACCGTCTCCCTGTTCAAAGGATTTTCCTTGGGAGAAAGGGTCATGGCGTAATCCCAGTTGGCCGCCTGTTGCGCCTGAGTTTCCAGCGGCTTCATGATGAGGGCCTTTTCTTTGGCCGGGCATGTGATGGCGCACACTCCGCACCCCGTGCAGTCCAGCACGCTCACCTGGATGCGGAAGTTCAGACCCTCCAGCCCCTTGCCCGCAGCCTTTTTGGTGACGAATCCTTCCGGCGCGTTCTTTACTTCTTCCTCGTTGAGAAGGAAGGGCCTGATGGCCGCATGGGGGCAAACAAAAGAGCACTGGTTGCACTGGATGCAGGCATCGGGCTGCCACTCGGGCACGTTTACCGCAATGCCGCGCTTTTCGTATCTGGATGTGCCCGGCGGAAACGTGCCGTCTTCCATGCCCACAAAGGCGCTGACCGGCAGCCTGTCGCCCTCCTGGCGGTTCATCACATCGGCCACATTCTTTATAAAATCGGGTACCTCCCGGGCGGCTGCTGCTTCGTCAAGGGCGTCGGCCCACGATGCGGGCACGTCCACCTTCACGAGGGCGTCGACTCCCCTGTCGACGGCCTGGAAGTTCATGTTGACCACCTTTTCTCCCTTGTGCCCGTAAGAGTCCACAATGGCCTTTTTCAGGTGCTCCACCGCCGTCTCAATGGGTATTATATTGGCCAGCTTGAAAAACGCCGCCTGCATTATCATGTTTATTCTCCCGCCGAGCCCAAGCTTCTGGGCGATATCGACGGCATTTATGATATAGAAATTGATGTTGTGTTTTGCAAGATATCTTTTCACCGAAGCCGGAAGTTTATGCTCAAGCTCTTCCGGCGACCACCGGGTGTTTAGGAGGAAGGTGCCCCCGTCTTTTAAGCCGGCCAGTACATCGTATTTGCCGATATAGGCCTGGTTGTGGCATGCTACGAAATCGGCCTTGTCTATAAGGTAAGTGGACCTTATGGGTTTTTTGCCGAAGCGCAGGTGCGACACGGTGACCCCGCCGGATTTCTTGGAGTCATAGGCAAAATACGCCTGGGCGTAAAGGTCGGTGTTGTCGCCTATGATTTTGATGGCGCTCTTGTTGGCCCCTACGGTACCGTCCGAGCCGAGGCCCCAGAACTTGCAGCAAACTGTTCCCTCCGGCACTGTGTTTATATCGTCTTTTACCTCCAGGGAAGTAAATGTCACGTCGTCCACTATGCCGATGGTGAAGTGGTTCTTCGGCGATTCGGCTTTGAGGTTGTCGAACACCGCCTTTATCTGTGACGGCGTCGTGTCCTTGGAACCCAGGCCGTAACGGCCCCCCACCACCACCGGCCGGATGTCGCTGTCGAAAAACGCCGTGCAGACATCCTGGTAAAGCGGTTCTCCCTGGGAGCCGGGTTCCTTGGTCCTGTCGAGCACGGCGATCCTCCTTGCCGTCGCCGGCATTTGAGCGAGGAAGTGCTTAACGGAGAACGGCCTGTAGAGGTGCACCTTCAGCACCCCTACCTTTTCCCCTCCTGCCATGAGGTAATCCACCGTCTCTTCGATGGTATCGCACACCGAACCCATGGCCACAATAACCCTCTCGGCTTCAGGATGGCCGTAGTAATTGAAGAGGTGGTATTCGCGGCCGGTCAATTTGCTTATTTCTTTCATGTAGTCTTCCACGATGTCGGGCACGGCGAGATAGAAGGGATTGGAGGCTTCCCTCGCCTGGAAAAAGATGTCCGGATTCTGGGCGGTGCCGCGGGTGACGGGGTGCTCGGGGTTGAGCGCCCTTTTCCTGAACTCTCTGAGCGCGTCGTAATCCACCAGCTTTGCCAGGTCATCGTAATCGAGGACCTCGATTTTCTGAATCTCGTGGGATGTCCGGAAACCGTCGAAGAAATGCAGGAACGGCACCCTGGCCTTTATGGCCGACAGGTGGGCCACCCCGCCGAGGTCCATTACTTCCTGGACGCTGCCGGAAGCCAGGAGGGCAAAACCCGTCTGGCGGCATGCCATTACGTCGGAGTGGTCGCCAAATATGGACAGCGCGTGGGATGCCACAGCCCTGGCGCTCACGTGAAATACCCCGGGGAGAAGTTCTCCCGCAATTTTGTACATGTTGGGAATCATCAACAGCAGACCCTGGGAGGCGGTAAATGTGGTCGTGAGGGCGCCTGCCGCCAGGGAACCGTGGACGGCGCCGGCAGCTCCCGCCTCGGACTGCATCTCCACCACTCTTACTTTCTGCCCGAAAATGTTTTTCCTGCCATGGGCGCTCCATTCGTCCACGTTTTCGGCCATGGGGGACGAGGGAGTTATGGGATAAATCGCCGCCACTTCGGTAAAGGCGTACGCCACATGGGCGGCGGCGGTATTCCCGTCCATGGACTTCATGACTTTGGCCATCGGTTATTCCTCTCCTTTTTTTAATGATACTGGATTTTCCCGGCCGCGGATGAAATAATCGTGCAGCCGCTGCATGATTTTTGTATACCTGTATCCCCGGAATATAATTCTACACAAAACTCCATTTTCCTCCCCGGTTGAAAAAAAAATAACGGCCTTCAAACCTTTTTGCCCGGCCTCACCACATATCTCATCCTGCCGTCACTTTTGAACTTGTCCACCCATGTGGGAATTTCGATCAATTCTTTTATGTACACCCTTCCGAGGCTCAAGTCCTTTTCGAGAACGACCTTCAGGATCACGCCCTCTTCGGTAAGGGGAAACCTCTGGGCCGATATAAAGTTGCCCAGGGAATAGGCCGCGTATTTTTTTACCGTCCCTCCGGCCGGATCTTCCACCTCAATCCACTCTCCGGGCTGCAGCACATGGGGGTGGCTGCCGATTATCACATCCGCCCCCCTCTCCAGCAGGAGGCGTGCCAGTCTTTTTTGTTCTTCCGAAGGCTCTCTTCGATACTCCTGTCCGAAATGCAGATATATCACAACGGCGTCGGCGTTTTCCCGCGCCCTCGCCAGATCGTTTAAAATGGCCTTTTCTTCTATCAGGTTTACCAGATAGGGTTTATCTTCCGGCACGGGAATGCCGTTGGTGCCGTAGGTGTAAGCCAGGAAGGCCACTTTTAACCCGTTGGCCTCTTTTACAAACACCTTCTGCCTCGCCTCAAAAGATTCGCCGGTGCCTACGGGCTGCAGGCCTTTTTCCTTAAGCACTCTCAACGTCCTCAAAAGCCCTTTTTCTCCCCGGTCCATGCAGTGATTGTTTGAAGTGACGACAACGTCAAATCCCGCATATTTCAGTGCGTCGGCCAGTTCGTCAGGGCTGCTGAACCTGGGGTAGCCGGTGTATTTCTGTTCCTTTCCGCCCAGGGTGGTCTCCAGGTTGGCCATGGCTATGTCGGCGGAAGAAATCTCTTCCCTCACTTCCTTAAAAAAAGAGGTATAATCGTATCGACCGCTACTTGCATCATAGCCTGACCATATCTGTCCCTCGTGCATCATTACATCTCCCACCGCCGCAATGGTGACGCGGGGGTTCTCCGGAGGCGGCGGGGGCGGGACATCGTTGAAATCCCCGGCCGGCGCTTTTGCAGCCGCGTTGCTGTCAGGGAATGCATCTAACTGCACATCTCCCGGTGTATTCTTTAAAACAAAACCGTAGTTTATTAAACCTGACAATGCTATAAAAAAGATGAAAGCTGCAATTTGTTTTTTACGAGCAGTCATCGCTGCGGCCCTCCGCATTCGCCCCTAAATTTTACCGGCCAAAGGCATCTCCGCATCGGATATGTCGATTTACCGCTTAGTTTTTTATGCGTTCTGGAAAAAGAGCGCCACCGTACCCGGCCCGGAATGCGCTCCTATCACGGGACCAATCCAGGAAGTCATAATTTCCCTGACCCCGAATTCCTTTTTTACGGCGTCGGCCAGTTCCGCGGCCAGCTCCTCATTGTCGCCGTGGCTTATGCCGACAAGCTGGTCCTCCAGGTTCTTGCCCCTTTCGGCCATGATTTCGACCATTCTCCTTACCACATTTTTCCGGCCCCGCACCTTTTCCAGAGGGTGGATGGCCCCGTCCACAAAGTGCAGGATGGGCTTTATATTTAAAAGCCCTCCAACGAAGGCCTGAGCCGCTGAAATCCGGCCTCCCCGCCTCAGGTGGTCCAGAGAATCCACGGTAAAAATGTGCTCCATGTGGTGGGCGTATCGTTCCGCCTCCCCGGCAATTTCCTCTGGGCTCCTGCCTTCCTCCGCCATTTTTGCCGCCTTCAGCACCGCAAGGCCCAGGCCAAGGCTGGCGCACCTGGAATCAATGACGATGACTTCGTCGGCCTTTAGATTTTCTTTTGCCATCAGCGCCGACTGGTAGCTGCCGGTCAGCCTGGATGAAAGGCCCAGCACAATGGGTACCAGGTTCTGATTTATACATTCTTCATAGACCTTCATAAAAGACGGCACCGTTACCTGGGAGGTGGTGGGCAGAATTTTGTTTTGCCTCATCATGTCGTAAAATTCTTTTACGGTAAGATTGGAAATGTCCATGCCGGGGTTGTCCTTAACCGAGACGGCCATAGGCATTACTCTTATGGGATACCGGTTTATGACCTCCTCGGGAAGATCGCATGAACTGTCGGTAATTATAATCGCTCTTTTCATGATGAACTCCCAATTCCTCCTTTTTACCGGCTTTCTTCAAATAATTACCGCACTACCCGCATCAACCACATCATTTTTTATTCCGGCATTTCAAAATCCTTATTTGTCTAATCCCATCATATCAATTCTCAAATTTGTTGTAAATAACCTGCAGTTTTTGATGCCGCCGAAAAATACAAAAATAAAAAGCTGCGGTTTCCCCACAGCATGTCACCCCTTGCATATGCCCCCTTTTCTTTTACGGTTTTGACCCCGCAAATAATAGCTAAAGTAATATTTGTCATATAAAAGCAGCGTTTGTATTATTTTCACCGTGCCGCATTAATATTAAACAAATCGCACACCCTCTACCCAGTAACTGTTTGCTGGTAGAGCCCGCCTTTCTTAACCTTAATATTAAAAACAAGATAAATCACACATTTTCTACCTTCAAGTCCGAATACACCCTGATACCCCTTCGCGCTCCCCTTTTAACCATACCTACCAGTTGGGGTAAACTCCTTCCCCTGGAGTATACGCACGCCTCCATAATCATAGGCAAATTCATGCCGGTTATGATATCCACCGGAATAAAAATTTGTGAGGAGGAAATCAGCCGCAGGCAGGCGTTAAACGGCGACCCGCCAAACAAATCCACAAATAAAAGCACACCCATACCGTCGTCTACCCTGGATACGGCAGCGGCTATCCTTTCCTCAAGCGAATCTTCCCCTTCTCCCGGCTGCATCCCCACGGCCCTGATGGCCCTTTGAGGCCCCATGATCATCTCCAGGGTGCAGAGCATCTCCGCAGCCAGATTACCGTGAGAAATCAAAACAATTCCCGCCACATTTATCACTTCCCGGCCCGTGGGAAATTCAGTCTACGGCGGCCTGTGTCGAAAGCCCGAGCCTTTGCGGATGGATTCGGGAATAATACGATTGATTTTGGACTACCCTTATAGTATTATTATTAATGTTACGGCACTTTTTGAATTGCGGGGGTCTTTTATCCGTTTTTTGTTTTAGGCCCACCTCCTTTTTCTGCGCTCACGCGGGCTTGCTTCAATAAACAAAACCGATTATATTATAGCCTTACAGTCTATTATTAGTCAAAATGGCTATAACCCCTTATTTTGCCATTAACGGCAATTATATTAAAATAGTTATGCCAATGTCTGTTTTTCTTTTATTTTGTAGACTGTATGTCTACGTTCCCGGTAAACTTTAAAAGAAGCGGTGAATTTGCGATGGAAGGTATCAATGAAAAAATAGAGTACATTAAGGGAGATATTTCCTATCAGGAGCTGGCCGACAGAGTATATGAAAAAACCGGCGTAAAGGTCCACTATACAACCCTTCAAAAATACGTCAAGGGCAAGAGGGAACCTTCAAAAAAGGTCCTTAAAGCCCTTGCCGAATACGCCGGAAAACCTCTCAGCTGGTTTTTCGAAGACGGAGAAAACATGGTGGACCTTAAACAAACCGGCTGCACAAAAGGCTTAAGCATTCCGGAGGGGTACGTTGAGGTAATGCTGGAAGCCGTAAACAAAAAGATACCGCCAAAATCGCTGAAATTTTTTATAGAAGCCGTGGACGAAGCCATGAAAACAAATAAAAGCTGAAACATTTTTATCTGCAGGAGCTTCTTGACTTCTGCTTTTGTCTTTTTGCGTGCTCGGTTGGTTATAACCTGAGGCTTCATTCGTTAGAGGAACATCCTTCTTAACAGCGTTACAGCCCGAAATCAGTGTTGTAATCATAAATATCACCATTAACAATTCAAAGTTTTTTTCACATTTTTCCCCTTTTCACATCTGACTTTTAAAGGTATAACCTCCCGGATATAACTATACCGGGAGGTTTTTTTGCAGCATGTTATGGTTGAATAGTGTAGACAAAGGTAGCTATTTCACTGCTCTCAATGCCATCTTTCACTGCTATGGCTTTGATTGTTATATCTTCATTTATAGTTATAGGATTACCATCATACTGTTTACTTGTAGTATCCGGTTCACTACCATCCAGTGTGTAATAAATTTTAGCACCTTCAGTAGCACAGCTCAATTCTATTTGCGTACCGCTTTGAACCGCTCCCGGCTGTACAGATGCGGTCGGAGTGGCCGCTTTGATAGTATACTTGAAAACAGCTATTTCACTGTTTTCCACGCCTTCCTTCACAGCTATTGCTTTGATGGTTGTAGAAACATTTATGATTATTGGGGCACTGTACTTATAAACGGATTCTGATACGGTTGTCGCAGGATCGTTGCCATCTGTTGTGTAATATATTTCCGCACCTTCTGTTGCACAGCTGAGTTCAACAGTCTGCTCACTTCCGTATGTTCCTGGAGCCGGCGATGCTGTCGGTTTTTCTACCGCTGGTTCAACAGCTTCATATATCTTTATCCAATCTAGTTTGCCAGGGCCGCCACGCCATGATTCACCCTGTGCCGGGGTGCCAAGGGCATTGAGGGAAATGGTCAGCAGCTGCGATCCTGCTCTTAATTCAATGTCCCTGGTTACGGTAGACCAATTGACCTTCTGCCCCAAATTACTGTTTTTCGTTAAGGTGATAGTACCTAATACGTTGCCGTTTTGATCTTTAATCGATATTGCATTGTTGAGGTCTCTAGTTGCTGAGTACCTAAATTCCACAGTATAGGTGCCGTCTTCAGGTACGTCAATGTAATATTTTATATAGTCGCCTTCGTCGAAACTATTGATAAAAGTCGTACCTGAAGCTGTATCAGTCGCTACGCGAAAGCCAGAGTTCCATGTGTAAATCTCCGCTTCAATGTTTCCAGGAATACTTACCGGCTCAGCTTTTTCCGGGATAGTATCATGCGGATGAGTTGGTATATCAGGCAATTCAGGTGTAGCTTGATTCTTTGTAAGGCCATAGCCGGTATCGAACAACACATACTTTTCCTCCTCATGTACTAGCGGAATCGCTTCAAAATAGTAGGGCCACTTCATGGGAAGTCTTCCTACAAAGTCCTGGTCTCCAAAGAGAACATCAGCTACTCCGTCACCTTCTGTGCCCGGCAGCCATGCCGCCACTAATCCGTCAATATCGTCAAGATACTCGGTAATCACCATGGGTCTTCCTGAAATTAGTACCATAACTATCGGAATTCCTGCTTCTTTTACATTGGCAAGTGTCGCTTTGTCCGTACTGCTTAGCTGCAACTTATTTAAGTCGTCTCCATTGCCCTCTGCATAAGGGGGTTCACTTACTACCACAATAGCTACGTCGTATCCTTCGGCACCGGTGCCGTCAGCGCTATAGGTTACTTTTTCCTCTCCTGCAGCATTTATTATGCCTTCTAATATAGTGGTTCCCTTTGTGATATCGCCTGCAGCACCTTGCCACTGAACGGTCCATCCTCCGCACTGAATTCCTATATCATCAGCGCTCTTTCCTGCTACAAATATTTTATCCATATCTTTAAGCTGTGAAAGTATCGGGCTGCCATTGACTTCATCATTCTTAAGCAGTACCAGGGACTTTCTTACAGCTTCTCTGGCCAGTGCCCTGTGTTCATCAGAACCGATTTCTTCTGCTATTTCGGGATTTTCTGCGGGATTGGGATCAATTGGATTATCAAACAAGCCCGCCTGGAATTTAACTCTTAAAATCCTTGCAACTGCATCATCAATCCTGGACATCGGAATGCCACTGCCCGGATTATTCTGTTCGTCTGCTACAAGCTGTTTGATATGGTTGATACAGGTTTCATAGTTTGATACCTGCATCAGCATATCGCATCCAGCATTGATGGCCACTTTAAGTTGGTTCTTCAAACCACTTACAGGATTGCCGTCTTCATCGACGTTAATCTGTTGGATTGCGTTGTAGTCGGTTATAACAAAACCGTCAAATCCAAGCTGTTCCTTCAATACATCCGTTAGCAGATACTTGCTGGCATGCATTTTAACTCCCTGGATGCTGTGGAATGAAGGCATAACCGCCCTTACACCAGCAGCTATCGTATCGGCATAAGGCTTTAACAGTTTTTCTGCTACTTCTTCTTTTGTCATGGAGGTGACATTGCCTTGGTTTGTTCCGTTTTCTGTATATCCTTCGCCTATATAATGCTTTACTGTGGCCACTGCTTTGTTGGGGTTCTTCAGTTCATCAATGGTATCTCCCTGCAAACCTTGCACATATGCAACTCCAAGCTCAGCAACTATATCTAAATCTTCGCTGAAACCCTCATATGTTCTGCCCCAGCTGATATCCTGCGGATTTGCAAGACAAGGTGCAAAGTTCCATCTAATACCTGTAACTCTCATTTCTTCTGCTGTTACAGCGCCTATTCTCTTAACGATATCT
This sequence comes from Thermorhabdus hydrogeniformans, assembly GCF_049310025.1. NCBI lineage: Bacteria > Bacillati > Bacillota > Clostridia > Thermosediminibacterales > Tepidanaerobacteraceae > Thermorhabdus > Thermorhabdus hydrogeniformans. The sequence continues at coordinate 130,812 of NZ_JBJYKD010000005.1, forward strand.
ACGCCTTCTTCTAGATTTCCTGTGGCTATAGCTCCTAGACCTATGTTGTGTGGGAATATGGTGGCGCCGATAATGTTGCTGTGACCGTGTACTGCGTCAACACCATATATAATGGGAATACCAAGTCTTGTCTGCAGCGATGCTTCTACATATGGCTTAACCATGTCATACCAGTCTTGCATTTCGTTGCCTGTTTTGGGATCAGCTCCTCCTCCACTTAAGACCGATCCTATATAAAGGTTTTTGACTTGTTCTGGTGTTACGTAGGTGACTTCTGGCTGCAGCATCTGACCCACTTTTTCTTCCAATGTCATTCTGCTAAGAAGATCAGCTACCCTATCCTCTACAGGAGCATTCGGGTTCTTGTATACCTCCTCAATTGTTTCCGGTCTTAATTCATTGATTTCAACTTTAGGAACAAGCACATCGTGAGCTGTTTCAACAACAATTTCGTTTGGAACAGTAAATGTCGCGGTCAGCCTTATGTCTTTAGAAGATGCTGCTGCATATACGGTATATACTCCGGGCTCTGCGACCCATGCATCACGGTCTTCATCATATGATGCAAGACTCATAGCATCAAGAGTAAACGATAGTGTCTCTGTTTCTCCACCTTCGAGCACCTTGGTTTTTGCAAAAGCCTTCAATTCTTTAACCGGCTTATGCATTGACACACCAGGAGCCCCTACATACAATTGGACTACTTCTTTTCCAGGAACTGAACTCGTATTTGTTATATCTACTGTTACATTCAATGTATCATTGAACGTATCGGAACTAAGGTTCAAATTACTGTATTCAAAGGTTGAGTAGCTCTTGCCGTATCCAAACTCATATGATACAGGCACGTTAAATGTATCATAGTAACGGTATCCTACATATATACCTTCATTGTATGTTACACCACCTTGAGCACTGGTCTTGCCAAATTCATTTCCTGTTGCAACATACGGCATACTATTTTCAGCAGTTCCTTCAACATCGATCGGGAAGGTTGTTGGAAGCTTGCCAGACGGATTTTCTTTGCCTACCAGTACTGCAGCAACTGGCTTTGCGAGAACTGTTCCGGGTTCCCACGCAAGCAGTATTGCATCGGCCTTATCCTTCCAGCTTTCTATTTCTATTGGGCCGCCCATATTCAATACTACTACAAACGGTTTTCCTTGCTCACGGCAGAATTCGGATGCTGTCTCAATCAGATATCTTTCTGCATCACTTATATAGTAGGCGCCTTTTTCTTTCTTTACGTCTATGTTCTCTGCAGAACCTCTGCGTATAGTCATTATGACACTATCAGCACTGTCTACAAGATCGAGCAATTGTTCTCTGGTGGGCTGCATTTCCTTAAATGCAGGGTCACCGCCCATGCCGCCGACAGCAACTATGCTGTCAACCTGCGGAAAATCAAATGTTGTAGCGTCAATTACAGTTTTCCCTTCGTCTTTCAGCGCTTGCGCAAGGTGTACAAGTCTGCTGGTGTCAATATTGACATTACCACTTCCGGCACCACCGCGCACCATATTATTTGTAGCATTACCTATCGTGAGGATTGTTTCACCGTTCAATGGAAGCGCCGGTTTGCCATTTACTTCTTCGTTCTTAAGTATTATCATGCTTTCGACAGCAGTTTTGTAAGCTACCTCTTCATTTTCTTCTGCATATATGTTGGGATCCGAACTCATGGGAACGCCTTTAAATCTTGGAGTTTTTACAATATATTGGAGAAATCTTCTTACAGCTGCATCTATTTCATCCATTGTCAGGAACCCTGCATTGTATCCGGCGATTATATTATTGGGGTTACCGCTAGGCATTGATAAATCAACACCGGCTTTTACCAATGACGAATGTGCATTTGGCGAGTCAGAGCCCCAATATGAACTGTTACCCTGGCCGCCCCAATCTGTCATTATTATCCCGTTGAATCCCCATTCATCTCTTACTATGGTCGTTGTCAGTTCAGGGTTCTGCGCACAGCTATAACCATTAATCTGATTGTATGCAGTCATTATTGCCCAGGGCTGGGCCTCTTTTACGGCAATTTCAAAGCCTTTCAAATAGATCTCGCGAAGTGCTCTCTGCCCTATGTTTGTAATAAGGTTTGACCTTCCAGTTTCTTGGTTGTTTGCCGCAAAATGCTTGATTGTTGCTCCTACCCCTTCTGACTGCAAGCCGTTAACTTCTGCTGCTGCGAATTTTCCGCTAAGCAGCGGATCTTCCGAATAATACTCGAAATTCCTTCCGTTCAGCGGATGCCTATGAATGTTCATTCCCGGAGCTAACCACAGGTCAGAACCGAAGTAATACAACTCTTTGCCGACGGCTTCGCCGATTTCATGGCCAAGTTCCACATTCCATGTGGCTGCGCGTGCTGCAGCATTGGGGAACTGTGTAGCATATCTTGTCAGCTGATTGCCCTGTGAATCTGTAAGACCTGGTGGAAGTGCGTTAATTCTTACACCCGCCGGGCCATCTGCAAGCGATGTCCCTGGTATGCCATATTTGTAATATAGGTTGGGTTGCGTACCGCCTGCAGCACCCGCAACTCTGTTTCCAGAGCTTACACCTCCAAGAAGCGATACTTTTTCTTCCAATGTCATTTGATCCATTACTGCATCAATAGAAGCTTCGTCTGTTAATTGAACAATGTTTGGATCGATAGTGTATGTGAATACAGCAATGTAGCTGTCCGGTGCACCACTTTTTACTGCTACGGCTTTTATAGTCATACTTTCAGTTACTTGTATCGGTCCAGTGTATAGTGTTCCTGTTGAAGCAGATGGATCAGGTGTAGCCTCAGCATTAGGCCCTGTAGTGTAATAAATACTTGCATCTGGTGTAGAACAGCTCAATATTACACCATCCGGTAAACTAGGATAAGAGTTAGAACCAGGAGTTGCAGTAGGCGTAGCTACTCTAATTATATAATTGTAAACTGCAACATCACTGTTTTCCATGTCTGCTTTTACAGCAATAGCTTTTAAAGTGGTATTGTATCTTATTATGATAGAGCGGTTATATCTTGCACTTTGTGTAGTTGGTGTGGTTCCATCGGTTGTATAATATATTGTTGCACCTGGTGTTGCACAGGATAAAGTCACATTTATTGCCTCATCATATGTCCCGGAAGCAACACTTGCTGTCGGTGTGGCTACTTTTTCAAGTACTGGTCCTTCGTCGCCTATTCTCTTTAGTGCTGCCATTGCATTTTTAAGAGCATTTGCAGCATTGTCAATCTCATCCTGTGTAGAAGCGCTTGCATTGTCGTAAACAGCCTGGGCGGCTTCCAAAGCTTCAGCAAACGCTGCCCATGTATCTGAAGTATAGTTGCTTTCTACCTTTGCTTTTGCAAGGGTGAGAAGTATTGACAGTTCATTCGGATCAGCCAGATTCACAGGTCCGGTCTCATTCACAACAAGGGTTATCCTGAATATTCTATCCTGTTTTCCTTCTGCAGAGGCTTTAATAGTAAGCTGGTTGCCAAACCTGTGTGTACCAGCAGCGGGCGTACCGCTGATGGTACCGTTGTTGAAGCTGAGTCCTTCAGGCAGTACTCCGTCCACCAGTGTTAAAGTAGCACCGGCTTCCTTGGTTTCAATCTTTGCACTGTAAGGTGTACCAATCTTGCCGATGTGCAGGGTGTGTGTTAAAACTGTTACATAGTCGTCAGTAGTGCTGCCGCTCTCCGGTGAGGTAAGCGGATCTACCTTGTACTTTTTAACGCGTTCATCATTGATGACACCGCTCCAGTTGAGGCCAAAGGCAAAGTCATAGGTATTGCCGTCGGAGTCCACATAGCACTCCATGTCGCGCGGCACATCCTCATACTGCTCCTCGACAGCCGCCATGTCCTTAGGCATCTGTAAGGGCAGAAGACCTGATGGCTCCACTTTACCGCTGATGATGTCGAGAACGGCGTTATCACTGGAAGCAAAACGCACCAGTATGGCGTCCGAAACAGCGTCTACTTCCGTGAATACCATTGGATTGTCAAGGTTTATCACCGCTATAACCGGCTTGTTGCCCATTGCTTCCTTGGTTTTCAAAAGAACCTGATATGATGAGAAATTAGAGTAGCCGTAACTTTTCCGTTTTTGAAACTACGGTTGAGATACTTGCTGGAGTTATCCGTTATATTCCTGTAGTCACCGGCTACAGAAACATCGCGGGCTTTGACTGCAGTGTACTCGCTGTACTGCAGAGTCAATGGATAATATCCACTTGCTGCTGACCATCCACCGCCGAACATTCCGCTGCTGGGACTGATTGGGCTATTTAAAGTAACGATAGCAACATCCGCCTCATTGGGATCATCCACAACCGTAAAGTGGGTTTGAGCTCCTTTTAGCAAGTATTCACCTTTGTCATTTTTTGGAATATAAACTTTAGTAGTTTCTGCAAGAGGCAATATACTATTATGGTTCTTCAGCATGACAATGGACTTGACTTGTGCTTCATAACCTTTTTGTACAAACTCTTCATTGGCAACAATTTCCTCAGATTTTTCTTCATCGAGATATGGGTTTTCAAACAGGCCGGTCCTGAATATATTCTTGAGCAAGCGTGAAGCCGACTCTTCCATTTTCCGCCTGAAGTTTTCCTCGGTTCCTTCCGCCTTTGCAAGTTCAACGGCTTCCAGAATATACTGGGAAGTGTTTCGTCCACCGAACTGGTCAACGCCGGCCTCTATCAAAAGCTTAGAACGTTCCGCCGTGCTGAGAGATTCTATATCCAGCCCCCAGCCGCGTGTACCGTCAACACCCCAGTCGGTACAGATGACACCGTCAAAATTATATTTTTCACGCAGCAGGTCTGTAATAATATATTCGCTGTAAGCATTTGCCAAATCTTTTCCAGAAGGATCCACATTGTATGAAATGGTGTAGTAGGGCATTACAGCGGTAGCCATCGTAGTCTGGTCGGCAGTACCTTGCAGTGCTCCATCAACAAACGGGATGAGATGCGCATCAAAGTTATTACCCGGGAATACCGAATATTTTCCGAAATCATTGTGCGCATCACGGCCGCCTTCACCGGCGCCGCCGCCCGGCCAGTGCTTGATCATTGCATTTACACTGTCATAGCCCCAACCAAGCAAATTGCCATTTTCGTCAAATGTTCCCTGGAAACCTCTTACATATGTATTAGTCATATCAGCCGCAAGTTTGGGATCTTCACCAAATGTACCGTTTATACGGTTCCAGCGGGGTTCTGTAGCAATATCTATCTGCGGAGATAGTGCCGTAGTAATTCCCAATGCACGGTACTCCTTGGATGCTATCTTTCCAAACTCAAATACCAGTTCAGGATCGAATGTGGCTGCAAGACCGAGTGAATTGGGCCACAACGAAATCGTACCAGTATTCGCAGAATAGTACTCTACACCTACCGCAGCACTATGGCGCGGATCAGAGCTGTTATTGGCAGGTATACCAAGTCCCATCTTTTCGCATATTGCCTGAATATTATTGTTCCAGAGTGCTGCTATCCTGGCAGGGATCTCACCTGCAATCAATACATGCCTGAGGTCGTCATTGGCAAGGAATGTAACCTGGGCCTGTGTCGGAATGGAAGACGTCCAATTCCTCTGGTGGCTGCTGTACAGCATGAGGCCCGCTATTTCCTTATAGGACATTTTAGCAGCAAGATCCGCTGTACGGGTGTTAACATCCTTCCTCCAGTCTTCATAATCATCCAGTATTCCGTTGCCGTTTAAGTCCTTATACACGCCATAGTTTACATTACCAGTCTGGAGATCAGCCTCCGGCACTTCGGAGTTATCCGACATCTTGCGGATCTTCACACCCGAGTAGGTGGAATAGCCTAGCTTCACTGTCTTTCCATCAGATGTGGTGGTGATATACCTGACATGGTCTTCTTCCATCCATTGCGCGTAAAGCGTGGTATCTTTGTTAATAGGTGTGCTTGTGTTGAAAGCCTCATACTGTCCGCCTTCGGGGGTTGTGTACCACCCGGCAAAAATGTGACCTTCCCATGTTGGATTTGCAGGAAGCGTTACCGTTTTGCCTTTTTCAACAGTCACAGGATCTGGAGCAGTGCCTGGCGCTCCGTTGAGATTAAAGGTAACTGTATAGCTGGCAGTTTCAGAAGTGATAGTATACGTAAATGTAGCAACAGGACTATCATACCAGCCGCTTTTTACTGCTATTGCTTTTATTGTTGTAGTGACATTTATAGTTATTGGAGCGGTGTAAAGCATACTATTTCTGGTCGGCGTGCTGCCATCGGTTGTGTAATAAATACTGGCTCCTGAAGTAGCACAACTAAGTGTTACTGTTTGTGGTGTATCATAAGTTCCTGGTGATGGTGACGCAGTGGGCGTAGCAACGGTCGATTTTTCTCTACTTCCGCCGCCGCCGCTGCTGGTCTTTTCTTCCTCTGTGATGGCTTCCTCAGCGTATGCTTTGCCGTCAACAGTCACGTTGTTTGCTTCGGATGCAATTTCTTTGATTCTTTCTTTCCCAACTATAGCGGTTCCATCTGCACCCGCTTCAACGGTTATACTATCAACCGCAGAGTTATCTAATACTTCGATAATTGCTTTTTTGAGCGCTGATATATATGATACCGTAGAAGAGCCTTTTATAACAATGCGAACTTCTCCGCCTTTTTTATTAATTACAATTTCTTGCAATTTACTGTCTATTATTGTTATACTGTTTTTCCCACCGCCATTTATAAACGAACAGCCTTTTACTGTTACATTCTCCAGGGTTACTTCGCCTTCGCCTATGCCTTCTGTCAAATATAAATCTCCAGTTATTGAAATATCTTTCAACACCACCCCGGACTTTGTAACAATTGCCGTTCCTTCGATATTATCTCCATTGAACCACCCTGCACTGGAGTGCAGGGAATTATTTGCGACTGAAAGTCGCTATTCAGGCTAAAGCCAGCTTAAGAA